>JAVXWV010000794.1:0-2937 GCA_032230775.1 Mycobacterium sp.
GTCGACAGCTGATCGCCTACTACTTCATGTGGCACACCGGCCATCCCGCGCCCGAGCAGTGCGAGGGCTGCACGTGGGTCACCACCCAGGTCACGGAACTGTCCTACCTTCATTCACGCGACATCACGTACGCGGTGTTCTGTCAGGGGCCCTACGACGAGAGCATCCGCTATCGCGACTTCATGGGCTGGGACATGCCGTGGTACTCGGCGCAGGACTCGCTCGACACCCTGCTCGTCGGCCGCCACATCGGCCTGATGCACCTGGTGAGCTACCTGCGTGACGGCGACCGCGTCTTCGAGACCTACTGGACGACGCGTCGCGGTGTCGAGGCAATGGACTACAGCCTGGCGCTGATGGATCTCACCATCTACGGACGCCAGGAGCCGTGGGAGGACTCGCCCCCCGGCTGGCCACAACAGTTTCACGTCGACGGCTCCAACACGCGGACCGACGGACGGCCCACCGCCCAGTGGTCGCGCCTCGAAGCCGGGCGCTCCGACAAGTTGAGCTGAGGACCGAAAGCCGAAAGGAGACAGGAAAGATGACGACACCACCGATCGTGTCTGCACAGGATTGGGACGCCGCCCTGGCGAAAATGCTCGTGAAGGAAAAGGAGTTCACCCGCGCCGGGGACGCGCTTGCCGCCGAACGTCGGCGGATGCCATGGACGCCGGTCGAGAAGGAGTACGTCTTCGACGGGCCCGACGGCAAGGCGAGCCTGCTCGATCTCTTCGACGGCCGACGTCAGCTGATCGTCTACCGCGCGTTCTTCCAACCCGACGTACACGGCTGGCCCGAACACGCCTGCGTCGGCTGCTCATTGATGGCCGACCATGTTCCCAACTTGACCCACCTCAACGCCCGCGACACCACGTTCGTGTACGCATCGCCTGCGCCCCAAGACGACATCGAGCGTGTGAAGGCCCAGATGGGCTGGGACCACATCCCGTGGTACTCCATCACCGACGACTTCGACAAGGACTTCGGCTGCGACGAGTGGCACGCCACGAATGCGTTCATCCGTGACGGCGACGACCGGATCTTCCGCACCTACTTCATCAACAACCGGGGTGACGAGGCGTTCGTAGCCACCTGGAGCCTGCTCGACATGACCGCGCTTGGACGACAGGAGGAGTGGGAGGACTCGCCGGAGGGTTACCCGCAGACCCCGTCGTACGAATGGTGGGCCTGGCACGACGCCTACGCGGAGAACACCCCGTCACGATGGTTCGGCGAACCCGACCCCGGCGACCCGAACGACCAACGGCCGCCGCGCCCGAACGCTTAGGATCGCCCGGCGAGCGGGCGAGGTTCCCGCGTGTAGGCAGCCCAGGTTCGCGCTTCGCTGGGCGCGTCCCCCTTTTCCTGGCCAGAACCCGCCTCGGAACAACGATCAACGCGGTGGGTTACTTGGCGGGTTTCATTAGCTGACAGATTGCGAACCCGGTTCCCAGGAACGACACAGCATTCCGCGCGCGGCACCTGGACGATCGCGCTGATATTCTGCGAAACGCGGCCAGGCTGGCGATCGCCGTCGCGTGGCCCGAACGAAACAGCAGAGTCCCTCACGAAAAGAGCGTTGTGCGCAGCGGAGAGATCAAGGCCCTGTCCGGCCTGCGCATCGTCGCCGCATTGTGGGTGGTCCTGTTTCACTTCCGGTCATTGTTGGAGCAGGCCGCGCCCGGTTTCAGGTCCGCCCTTGCGCCGGTGCTCAACTGCGGTGCGCAGGGCGTCGACCTGTTCTTCATCCTCAGTGGGTTCGTACTGACCTGGAACTACCTCGACAAAATGGGTGAGTCGTGGTCGACGCGGGCGACACTGCATTTCCTGTGGCTGCGACTGGCCAGGGTGTGGCCGGTCTATCTGGTCACGCTGCACCTCGCGGCGCTGTGGATCATCTTCACCCTGTACGTCGGACACGTGCCGTCAAAGGCCATTGACCAGCTCAACGCCGTCAGCTACGTGCGCCAAGTCCTACTGGTCCAGCTGTGGTACCAGCCGTTCTTCGACGGATCGAGCTGGGACGGACCGGCATGGTCGATCAGCGCGGAATGGTTGGCGTATCTGTTGTTCGGCGTGCTGGTGCTGGCGCTCTTCCGGGTTGCCCGTGCGACGAGGGCGAGAGGCTTGCTGTGGCTGGCGTTGGCGGCCTCGCTGCCGCCCATCCTCCTACTGCTGGTGACCGGTCACTTCTATACGCCGTGGAGTTGGCTGCCGCGGATCGTCATGCAGTTCACGGCGGGGGCGCTGGCATGCGTCGCCGTGCGCAAGCTACAGCTATCCGACCGTGTTGGTCGCGGTGTCGGCTACCTGTCGGTCCTGCTCGGCGTCGCCATTGTCGGACTCGTCTACCTCTTGGATGCGCATCCCGTGCCAAAGATGATCGACTCGACCGGCAGTGGCCTGGTCGACGTGCTGTTCGTACCGCTGGTCGTGACGCTGGCGACCGGCGTCGGCAGTCTGCCGAGCCTGCTATCCACCCGGGTGATGGTGTACCTCGGACACATTTCGTTCAGCCTGTACATGGTGCATGAATTGGTGCACACAGCATGGAACTGGGCCACCGAGCAGTTCGAGATCGTCCTCACGCCCGGCTGGCCGGCGAAGTCGGTAGTGGTTGGCGTGCTGGCGATTGCGTTCATCGGCGCAGTGCTGCTGTACCACTTCGTCGAAGAGCCTGCCAGGATCTGGATGCGCAGAATGGTCAAGACTCGAGGCACTCAGCCCGGCGCCGCAGACGCGCAAGCCGAAGCCAGTACCGAGGCCACCGACCCAGCCCACGGGAAGCTCCAACCGCTCCACGGCCCCCGTCAGATGCCGGCGAATGCCGTCGCTGCCCGCGCGGGTTGATCATTGGCAGACAGCCGAATCCTGCTGCGCCCGATGACAAAGCAGCAGTTCTGTAACGCATCGCTCACAAATTCATCGCGGCCG
>JAVXWV010000818.1:0-4022 GCA_032230775.1 Mycobacterium sp.
TTCGAACCCGCCTTCTGCGCCCACAAGATCCCCGCCTGGAAATACGTCACGAAGTCCGCCGAACCCTGCCGGTCCTTCGTGTCGGTGAACGACGACATCCCGACGTTGAAGTCCCCAGCCCGCACCGAAGGGATGATCGCCTCGAACGCCGTCTCCCGGTACTCCGGCACCAACCCCAACGTCCGCGCAACCGCATTCATCAGATCCACGTCGAAACCCACGATCTGACCGGACGTGTCCTTGAATTCGTTTGGCGAATAAGGCGTATTGACGCCGACCACCAACCGGCCCGTCGACCTGATCTCGGCAGGCACCGTCGCCGCGATCGACTCGACCGCGCCCGGTGCCGGCGTCGCCGTCGCCGTCGACGAACTCTCCGCGACACTCGCAGGCCGCGTATCCCCTCGCTTCGTCCCGCCCCACAACTGCCACGCCCCCACGAGGCCCGCCGCCACCACCAACACCGCGACGCCCGCGATCGCCATCACGCGCCGCGACACCCGCAGCCGAGGCCGCGCCCGCTGCACCGAATGTTTCCCGCTGCGACCGGTCGTGCGCACCGGCGTATCCGCGGCCCGCCGCGCCGCGGCGGCCAACTCGCCCGCCGTCTGGTACCGCCTCGCCGGCTTCTTGGCCATGCCCTTGGCGATCACCTCGTCGAACGCCCTCAGGCTCGGATTGATCGCCGACGGCCGCGGCACCGGCGCCGTCATGTGTCCGGCGATCTGCTGCTCGAGACTGTCCGCCGGATATGGCCTCTCACCCGTGAGGCATTCGTAAAGCACACACGTCAGCGCGTAGATGTCCGAGCGCGGATCGACCTGCCCCGCCTCAAACCGCTCCGGGGCCATGTACGACATCGTTCCCAGCGTGCTGCCCGCCGTCGTCAAACCCTTGTCGCCGACCGTGCGCGCCAGACCGAAGTCGATCAGGTACACGAACTCGCGCGGAGTGATCAGAATGTTCGACGGCTTGATGTCCCGGTGAATCAGCCCCGCCTCGTGCGCGGCATCCAACGCCGACGCGACCTGTTCGACCACCCTGACCGAGAACGCAGGGTCGAGCGGCACCTCGCTGTCTTCGAGGATCGTCCCCAGGTTGCGGCCCTCGATCAGCCGCATGTCCAGGTAGAGCCTGCCGTCGATCTCGCCGAAACCGTGGATCGGCACCACATGCGGGTCGTTCAGCCCCGCCGCGGCCTGCGACTCCCGCCGGAACCGTTGCTGAAACAGCTCGTCGGCCGCCATATGCGGTGGTAGGAGCTTGAGCGCGACGACACGATCGGTGTTGGTGTCGTAGGCCCGGTAGACCTCGCCCATCCCGCCACGGCCGATCAGCTCCTCAAGCTGATAGTGACCGAATGGCGTCGCATCCACCGTTTACTCCTCGGACACGGCTGCCCCCGCATCGTGTGGGAATTGAAGCTACACCAATTTGCCAGAGACGTCCTCGCGCTGGTCAGGTCGGGTGGTTGGCCCTACGGTTGAGGTATGACAGAACAGACCCCCGCGGTCACCGGCTCGCATCCGCCGGAGCGACTCATCCGTGCCGTCAACCCGCTCCTGAAATCCCTGCTGCGCACTCCGCTCGCGGGCCCCATGCGCAAGCAGCTCATGGTGCTGAGCTTCACCGGACGCAAGTCAGGAAATCAGTACTCGGTCCCCGTCAGCGCGCACATCGTTGACAACCAGCTCTACGCCCTGGCAGGCACGGCCTGGACGAAGAACTTTCGCGGTGGCCGGCCCGTCGAGGTGTTGCACAACGGCAAGACGACCAAGATGAACGGTGAACTCATCGTGGACCCCGCAGTCGTCTCCGATCTGTCCCATCGCCTTGCCGACTCCTACGGCGTCAAGCAGGCACAGCGGCTGATGGGGTTGGCATTCCGCGATCAACGGATCCCTACCGTCGAGGAGTTCAAGGAGGCGGCCGAGCGCGAGGGCATCGTGGCCGTCAAGCTGACGCCGGCCTAGAAAGCCACTCGCGAGTCAATCGCTCTGTCGCCGAGGCGAGTAACTCAGCGGCCCGACGGATCGAGCGTTCACGGTCCGGCTCGATGTCGCTGAGCGCGTAGACGCCTGCGAGTCCGGCGCTTTCGACTTCGACGGGATCCAGCGTCGAGACTCCCGAAACGGCGAACGTCGGAATGCCATGGGCGCCAGCGCGGCGACTGACGCCCACCGCCGCCTTGCCCCGCAACGACTGGTGATCGAGCGAACCCTCGCCAGTGATCGCCGCGCAGGCGCCCAATAGGTGCCTGTCGAGCTCGATGAGATCGAGGATCACTTCGATGCCCGAACGCATCCGCGCACCCAGCACGGCCATCGCGGCGAAACCGACGCCGCCTGCGGCGCCCGCGCCTGCCGCTGTTCGGTAGTCTTTGCCCGTCGCGCGCTCGACGACGTCTGCCCACACCTGCAGCGCGCCGTCGAGCTCACTGACTTGCCGCGCGTCCGCGCCCTTTTGCGGTGCGTAGACATGCGCCGCGCCCAACGGGCCGTACAGCGGGTTGTCGACATCGACGGCGATTGTCAAAGTAGCGGAAGCGATTTCGGGATGCAGCCCGGTGAGGTCAAGCTGCGCGGCGCTGCCGATGTGCCGCCCTCCGCGCTCCAGGCGCGCGCCGTGCTCATCGCGCGCGATTGCGCCGAGCGCCGCGAGAAAGCCTGCCCCGCCGTCGGTGCTCGCGCTGCCACCGACGCCGATGACGATGTCACTGCACCCGTGCTCGAGTGCTTGCCAAACCACCTGCCCGAGGCCGTAGCTGGATGCGGTGACGGGAGCTGTTGTGCCACCTGGCAATCGCTGCAAACCGCAGATCTCGGCCATTTCCACCACCGCGGTTTTCCCGCTGCGGGCGTACGCCGTGAGGACCACCTGGCCCGTCGGTCCCTCGGCGTAAACGGGAACCCGCTCGAACCCCGCGGCGACGGCGGTGTCGAGCGTCCCGTCGCCGCCGTCCGCGACCGGGCACTCCACCGTCGTCAGTTCGGGGTTGGCGCGCTTCACGCCCAGAGCCATCGCCCGCGCGGCTTGGCCGGCCGTCAGTGAGCCCTTGAACTTGTCGGGCGCGATCACCACGCGGCGCCCCATCGTGCTTGGCAGGGACATGCACGGCTCCTTCTATTCCGTCATACGGAATTGCCATTTCGTTGGGTTAATGCCGCATCCTGCCAGCTGTCCGCCGGACCGGCTACCCCTACCGGACGGTAGCTGCTACCGGCAATCTTGCTAACTGAAAACACATTTGCGGAGAGATCACCCTTGACAAGCCGGTGTTGCAGCGGGTTCACTTTTGTATACAGCGATAGTTTCATTCCGCATTACGGAACGGATATCCGATGGCCACACTGTACGGCGCACTCGCGATGTTCCCGCTCGGTTGGGCTCTCGCCGGTTATGCCCTGGTCTCGGGACCTGGCATCGCCGACAGCACAGAAAGGAACCCCTGGTGAACGCCACCTACACCGTCAACTGCTCGATCCTGCTGACCGATCTACCGCTACTGGATCGCCCGCGCGCGGCTCGAGACGCCGGCTTCGAGGCGGTCGAATTCTGGTGGCCGTTCGCGGACGCCACGCCGTCGGACGCCGACGTCACCGCCTTCATTCGCGCCATCCAGGACGCAGGCGTGCAGTTGACGGGCCTCAACTTCGCCGCCGGTGACATGCCTGCAGGCGATCGCGGGATCCTGTCCGATCCCGGCCAGACGCGCGCGTTCCGCGACAACGTCGACGTCGCCGTCGGCATCGCCGAGGCGCTGGGGACTCGCGCCTTCAACGCGCTCTACGGCAATCGCATTACGACGTCCTCACCCGAGAATCAGGACTACGTCGGGGCCCAGAACCTCGCCTACGCAGCACGGGCCGCAGACCGCATCGGCGCGACGGTCCTCATCGAGCCCGTCAGCGGCGCACCGCTTTATCCGCTCAAGACGGCCGCGGACGCCATCGAGGTCATCGATCGGGTACACACCGAATACGGCGCGACGAACCTGCGACTGCTCGCCGACCTGTACCACC
>JAVXWV010000833.1:0-3227 GCA_032230775.1 Mycobacterium sp.
GGCCTGATGGCCATTGAGGCTGGACTGATGTCGTCCGTAGTGGATGGTCTCCCACCACGGGTTGCCGAGTGAATAACTCCAGTAGACGCCTTGGGGTGGTTCAACTTCGAGAATGAGCGCCTCATCGGGCCCGAGCTCCCAGCGGCCGATGACCGGGCGGTTCTCCGCTGCAGCGCCCATCGCCGTGCGGTCAATCGCGGGGAGAAAGCCGTTGGCCGGCGCCGCACCGCCGAACTGGAGGAAGAACTGGAGGTTGTCATGAACGAAGTCGCCGAATGCGACGAGCTGACGCGACACCAGCACGTCGGGACTGGCCGGGGGCGTCGTGCGCTCAACCGCGTCACCAAGCCTCTCGATACGCAGAGAGGACTGCACCTCGGAGTCCCAGTCGTAGAAGAAGTGTCGCACCGTCAAAGTTGGAGCGTCGCCCTCGATCCTCATCCAGTTTCCGTCGCGCTCATCCCGGGAAAGGATGACTTCAAAGTTGCCGTCCGCGTCCACCTCCAGCTCGTCGACCAATTCATTTGCAGTCGAGACGATTCCGTCCATCGTCTGCAGCCCGACATACCGGGCGGTGCCACGGTTACCAAACAGTCGGTAGCTTTCGCCGCCGCGCAACGCTGCCCGTGTGTAGATGCAGTCCGGGCACTCCATGCCCCAGGTGATGATGTCGTTGGTGCTGGCGCGCTGAACGGACAGGATTGGATCCGGATCGAACCGCAGCGCCTCGTCGGCGCCAGCGGCCAGCAGTACCAGCAGATGGCGCATCCCCGACGCAAGATCGGCCGCATTTCTGCTTGCGGGATCGGACTGCACGATCTGCGCGGCACGTTCGAGCTTGCCGAGCAGATGCGCCCACGCCGCCGACGGCGCTACGTCGCCGCCGGGGGCTTCGGTTACCGACGCCTCCACAATCGAGTGCGGTAACCAGGCCAGAGGCGTCTGCTCCACGCTCACGTTTCCTCCGCCTTGAGGCTCCAGGAGCCCGCTTATCTGAAAACACTGTTTTCGCTTAACGCGGGTTCACTATTGCAGCAGCCGCCAAGGGTGTCAACGTTCGATCACGCTCGCCCGCAGCGCTGGCGAGCGCGACGATGAGCCTTTACGTCTTGAATCGCCCGGCGAAGCCGCGCAGCGGCAGTTCCGAACTTGTGAGCAACCCGGGAGGGGCGGCGACGACGGACGCGATCGAATTCAGCGCTGGCAGGCCGGTGACGGTCATGCCGATCGACACGAAGTTATCCGGATTCGACAAGTCCACCCCGGGTTTCGGGAAGACCATGTGCTTGTTGTAGATGCACGGATCGCCTTGGATCTGGGTGATGTAGCAGCCCTTGATATCCCAGCTCGGGTCGGTGTGCGGAGTCATCTGCCACTCGAGGTGCGTCTCAACGCGCGGCACTCCACCGACCATGCCCTGGTACTTGATGTAGTTCCCGCCCAGCGACCCCTTGGGCATCTGGTACCAGCCCAGGTCGATGTCCTTGGTGCACGCGCCGAGTTCATAGCTGAACTTGACCTCGTCGAGTTCCAGTCCGAAGCAGTCGGCCATCATCAGCACGCTATCGGCGAAAACGCGGGTGTACTTCTCCAGCTTGCCGGGGATGCTCGGGTCGTCGACCGGAAGTCCGTAGCCCACCTCGATCCACGTGTCCTTCGAGTGGTGACACGACACGTCAACGGATTCGATGGTGGTGACGTTCTCGATCTCGGCGACATCGGCAGAGCACACCACCCCGAGGATCTGATTCAGGCCGGGGTTCATTCCCGTGCCGTAGAAGGTAGAGCCACCCTTCCGGCACGCCTCGGCCAGGAGTTGCGTCACCGGCTTGCCTGACGGGTGCGGGTGGTTGGTGTCGCGGTGCCAGCCGGTGATCCAGTCGGCCGTCGTGACGATGTTTATCCCAGCCTCAAGGACTTTCACGTAGAGGTCCTCATCGGGGAAAACGCCGTGAAAGGTGAGCACATCGGGCTTGGCCGCGATGATCTCCTCGACAGTGCCGGTGGCCTTCACGCCTATCGGGGGCAGCCCGACGAGCTCGCCGGCATCGTGGCCGAGCTTATCCGCTGTGTAGCAATGCAATCCGACGAGCTCGAGGTCGTCGCGGTTGCCGATCCGCTTGATCATTTCGGAGCCGACGTTGCCTGTCGCCACTTGAAAAACCCGGACGGTGGAAGTCATTGATACTCAGCCCTTCTGGTTCGTTGACGCGGCTTGGAGGTCCACGGCGCTGCCGCCGCGGCCGTCAGGATAGAACTGCATGGACCACTTGCGGATCGCGGTGAAGCCCTCGTACTCGGATGACGAGAGGGCAGGCGGATCCGAATAGCGCTGGTGCGACCAGATGTGGACGTCTTGAGTGAACTGCCGGATGATCTCCTCGCCGAACTCCTTGGCCTTGGCCTCGGCGCGCGGGGTTTCTTTTCCTGGCGTCCTGCCGATGTACACCATGAAGCGGACGTCGGAGGTGGACTCGTCGACGGGCGTGATCGCGGAGATGGTGCGGTTGTCGACCATTCCCCAGCTCTTGGTCACCGCGATACCGAGTCCGCCGTTGATGGCCTCGACACCGCTCTTGACGTCCTCGATCGCCTGTTGATCGTCGCCTTCGAAGGTGATGGTGAAGTCCACATACGACACGGGTTCGGCGAAGTCGTGCCGGGTGAACACCGGCACGATCGGCGTGTTGTGCACGAACTTGAAGTGGGCGAAGTCGACACCGTTTTCGAGTACGTACTGCGGGTGCAGTTCCAGCGTCTCGCGGTACAGGCGCTGCTGCGGGTAGTAGTCAGCGGCGCTGCTGCCGTCTTCGAAGCTGGCGAACACGTCGGGTGCGTCGAAGAAGGGGTCGCGACCGTCCACGTCGTGCCAGATGTAGATCGACGCGTTGCGCTCAGCGACCGGATAGGTGCGCATCCGGCGACCTCGGTTCGGTCGCGGCTCGTAGGGGATGCAGACGTTTCGCCCCTCGGCGTTCCATTGCCAACCGTGGAAGGGGCACTGGATAACCTCGCCCTCGACGTGCCCGCCGAACCCGAGGTGTGCACCGAGGTGTTCGCAGTAAGCGTTCATCACGCTCACCCGGCCGGACTCCGACCGCCACGAGTGCCTGCCCGCGTCCCACCAGCGCCTCCCCCTGCTCGTCCAGGAACGCCTTCAGCGCGCCCTGCACATCGGGATCGAGCGTGTCCACGACGTCGTCCAGCCGGACCGAGACGCCAGAGCG
>JAVXWV010000850.1:0-4833 GCA_032230775.1 Mycobacterium sp.
GGTTGCAGGTTCGAGTCCTGCCGGGCGCGCACACCCCCCGGGTATTCCCTGGCCTACAGGCGCTCGGTGATCAAGAGGTTCGCGACTTCACCCTCCGCGAGCGGATCGGGACTGGTGTACGGCCGCATCGGGGCGACGTAGACGTCAATCGCAAGCCGATCGGTGCTCATGTCGACAACTGTTCGCGCGCTGCCTGAACCAGCTCCGCGTTGGTGTGTGCGTGACCCCAGAGTCCCCAGCCGCCCTCGGGGGCCTCGGTCAGCAGCACCCAGGTGCGGTCCTTCAGCCCGGGATTACCAGCCGCGTCGACAACGAGCGCGGTCAGCCTGGACACCAGGTCCAGCTGCTTGTTTCGATCGAGCGCGCCCGCGTTGGTGAGGACCTGCACGCGGATGTGATCGCCCGCGCCGTCGACGTCTGCCAGGCAATTCGCGTCCAGCTCGTGGACGAAGCCGGCGGTGTTCTGCCGAAACATCGCGATGTCCGGAACCTGTTCGACTGCCATCACTGCCGCAGCGGCATCGTGCGCCAGCCTGTGTGGGTCGGCGAACGTGCCGCGCGCGGCGTAGATGTCGATCATGGGCACGACGTAGCTCCGATCAGGCGGGGACGGAGTCGGCGGCTGTCATGATTAGGTCCGCAACCTCAGCCGGGTGCGACACCATCGCCACGTGACTGGCCGGCACCTCGATCGTGGCCGCGCCCATCCGGGCCGCGAACTGCCGTTCCGCGTCCGGTGGGATCGCCTCGTCGTCCTTGGCCACCAGGTACCAGCTCGGCAGTGCTTTCCAGGCCGGAACGCCCATGACCTCGTTGAATGCCGTCGCCGTAAGGGCCTGTTGCACGGCGTGCATCGCGTGCGCCTTCGCAGGCTCCACATCGCCGGCGAAGTGGTTGACGAAGTCGTCCTCGGACAGCCACACGAAGCCCTGCGCGTCGGTGAACATGTGCACCAACGCGGGCGTTACCGGGCCTTGCGACAGTAGCCCGCCAAGGGTCTCGCCCTCATCCAGCCCGAACGCGGCGATGTAGACGAGGCCGGCCACGTTCGCCGCATCCGTGCCGAGCGCGGTCATGATCTGGCCACCGTAGGAGTGGCCGACGACGAGGGTCGGTCCGGTCTGGAACTGCAGCACTTGACGCAACCGGGCTACATCTGCGGCGAGGGACGACATCGGGAACTGTGGCGCGATGACGTGGTATCCGTCTGCCTGAAGTCGCTTGATCACATCGCTCCAGCAAGAACCGTCTGCCCACGCGCCGTGTACGAGCACGATGTTCGGTTTCATGGTGTCCTCCGCGAACCTGATGGCGATAACGGAATCAGCCTCGCCCGGTGCACGGGGCGGCACATCCTCAGATCGTGCGATGTGTATTTCGTTCGGCGGCGGCGCGGGTCAGTCCCACGCGCGACCGCACGCCCATCTTGTCGAACACGTGACGCAGATGGGTGCTCACCGTATTCGGTGAGATGAACAGTTGCTCCGCGATCTCGCGGTTCGTCCGGCCCTCGATCGCGAGTTCGACGACAGCCGTTTCGGCTGGGGTCAATGCGGCCCATCCGGTTCGGGGCGTGTCGACCCCAACGACCCTCCGGCGCACCCCGAGATCCCGCAGTCGGCTCCGGGCCCGTGCCGCGTCCCAACCCGCGCCGATGTCGAGAGCGAGGATCAACGATCGGTCGAACGCCTCGATAGCTGCGTCGGGTGAACCGTCACGCAACCGCTGGTTGCCGAGATCGTCAAGCGCAGATACCTGCGCGAGTGGTCGCCCGGCCGCCGCGAACAGTTCGACCGCATCGGCCAGCTCGGCTCCGGACTGCTTGACAAGGCCGCGCACGTGCGCGGCGGCTGCCTGCACAGACCGCACGCCGGGATTGAGTTCGTTACGTCGCCCCACTGTGTCAACGATGGCACTGACCAACTCGCCGTCCTCGACAGCCAATGCCACGCGCGCCAATTCGGCATCCAGTGCGACGTCGTGCGGGAACAAGGGAAACAGATTCAGGCGCTCGCCGTCGCCGAAGGCGCGGAGCATGCGATGTGCCTCGACCGCGTCACCTTGCGCCATGGCATGCGACGCGAGGGACCATGCTGCGTGCCGGCGCACGCTCGGCGCAGTCGCCGCCAGCATGACGCGGCACATCTGCGCTACGACGCGCGCGCCCCGCTCGTCGCCGAGATGGATCTTGAGATGGCCAAGTCCGGCGACGCCAGCCGCGTCGATGACTCCGACCATCAGCGGCGCGTCGCTGGGCTCGAACCGGCCCTCGAGCGCGAGTGCCGCATCGGAGAGTCGACCGGCCTGCAGCGCTTGTAGCCCGCGCCAGGTCTCGAAGCTGCGCAGTGCCCAGTTCTGCCGGTCGCGTTGTGCATCCGCGATTCCCGCGTCCGCCACGGCGGTGGCCTCGTCGAAGCGGTCGAGTGCGGCCAGCGGCCAGCAACGGAAGTAGTGCGCCAGGCGGGTACGCACGTTTTCCGTCGTGCCGAGTCGTGCTGCCGTGTCCAGATGCTCCATCGCGTCGTCGAAGCGGTACTGCTGATAGGCGAGGCCAGCCTGCGCGAGATCGACGGCGAACTGAGCCTCGCGGCTGGTGCTCTGCTCGACGGCGGCACGGATCGCCGACGCGGCATCGGCGGCTGCCTCAGTGCGGCCCGCGACGACGAGGTTGTGCAGCACGAGTGCCTCGAGCCAGGCGCGGAGGTCGTTCGGGAGTTCGGGCAGCGCGAGCGCCGCCCGCGCGTTGTCGGCGCGGACGTCGGGAGAAATGACGAACATGCTGGCGATGCTCAGCCGAACCTGCGCCTCCTGTTCGGCGGGCAACGCGTGTCGCAGGGATGTGTCGGCGAACTGCTTCGCCTCCTCGCCGAGGCCGGCCGCGAACAGCGAGATCGCCCGCCGTGCGACGAGCGGACCACGTCGCGGATCGTCGGCACGCGCCAACTGCAGGGCACGCTCAGCGAGATCGGCCGCCGCCGCGGGATCGGTCGTACCCAGTTGCTCGGCGGCCGCAGCCAGAGTCGCGATCGCCACCTCGTCGCCGGGTTCCGCGCTGCGGGCGAGCTGGGTGGCGACCTCGACCGGCAACGCGCCGCGCGCGAGCAGCACGTCGGCGCCGCGCCGATCGAGTTCACGTCGTACCGCGGCCGGCACGCTCGTCCGGACCGCGTCGCGAACCAGGTCGTGTTCGAAGGCCAGCCGATCGTCGTTCTCCGCCAGGATGCCGGCATCGATGAGCTCGCGGACGACGGGGGAGAGGTCTGCGACGCTGAGATCGCTCAATGTCGCGAGATCGGCGACAGTGAATCGTCGTCCGAGTGAAGATGCGGCGACCGCGACGCGCTCGGCGATAGCGGGCAGACGCGCCAGTCGCTTGCGCATGTCGCCACTGGTCCGAGTCGGCGTCCGGTCCTCGGTGAGAGTCGCTCGCCCAGACACGACGGCGACGATGCGTTCCTCTGCCAGTCCGCGGACGAGTTCGACCAGCAGGAACGGATTGCCCCGGGTGCGCTCAGCGGCCCGAAGCAAGGCTTCATCGGGTGTCGCCGCGAGCAGGTCAGTCACGACCTGTTCGACGGCATCGTCGCTCAGCGCTTCGAGAACGATCTTCGTCGCTCCGTCCGCTACGAGTTCGGCCAACGCTGCGTCCATCTGCGGTGAACCTTGCCCAGGACGGGTGCTGAGGAACCAGGCGATGGGCAGGCCGGCTAGGCGCTTCGGCAGGAAGCGCAACGCGGCGGCCGTACCGTTGTCCGCCCAGTGCAGATCGTCGAGGCACAGCAGTAGCGGCTCGTCCAGGGCAGCGCGCTCGAGCAGCGCCTCGATGTCCTGCAGCAGCCAAAACCGCTGCTCCGGCGCGGCATGCTGATCGCTCAACAGCCCGCGGTCGAACAGCGGCGGATCGTTCTGGAACAGCGCTTCGAACAGCGGGGCGAGCTCTACGACGCGGTCGAGCGGATCGGCCATGCCGTGCCCACCGCGAATACCGAGATCGATCGCGGCCGCGAACGTCTCACGCAGCAGCCGCGTCTTGCCGAAACCGGGTCCACCTTCGATGACCACGACGGACCCGATGCCCGACCGCAGCCGAGCAACCCGTGCCAGGACGGCATCGAACTGCCCGTCCCGACCCCGCAACGGCGTGGCGCCAACCATGGCCTCGCCTCGATCTCGTCACCGCACCGGCGCATCCACTGGGCCGCTGCCCGCGCCAACATATCCAACGCCACGATCGCTCATGGATGAAGTCACTCGTTCATGTGATGCCAGAGGAGCCGTCAACGGACAGGCTCTGTCCGGAGGACGCGGAGGCGGATGAGCAGCGACGTGGTTGTCGGGTACGACGGGAGGCCGCGCTGCGCCTGGGCAGGCGCTGGCGACACCGCTTCCGTCGCCTACCACGACGAAGTCTGGGGCACGCGCACCTATGACGAGCAGGCGATGTTTGAGGCCCTCACCCTCGGCGTGTTCCAGGTCGGGCTCAGCTGGTCGATTGTGTTCGGCAAGCGGGACGCCTTCAGAAGGGCATTCCACGATTTTGACGTCGCCAAAGTCGCGGCGATGACACAGCGGGACGTCGACCGGCTCGTACGGGACGCCTCGATCATCCGCAACCATGCCAAGATCCAGGCCACCGTCGACAATGCACGAGCGATGATCTCCACGTCGCCGAGCCTTGCCGCGCTCGCGAAGTCGTACGAGATAACCCGCAAGCGAGCGCCACGGTCGCTCGCCGACCTACCGACGTCGACCCCGGATGCAGCGGCGTTCGCCAAGCAGCTGAAGTCGCAGGAGTACCGCTTCGTGGGGCCGACAAGTGTCTACGCGTTCATG
>JAVXWV010000888.1:0-4391 GCA_032230775.1 Mycobacterium sp.
ATGGGGTTCAGCAACGACGTGTCGGCGACGGCCGGCCCCCCGCCGACCATGACGACGGGTGCGAGCAGTACTGTCGCGTACTCGGGGACAGTGGTCACATCGGTGGTTACACCCACCATGACGGCTAAATACAACGGCTCGTTTGAGCCCTAAGTCATGAGCGTGGCTTCGGCGGCTCGGCGGTAGGCGCGACACGGGTCGGCAGCGACGGGGGTGGCGGTACGGCGACGGTCACAACGCCGACCCGCCGCGACCCGTGTGGTCCCGGATTGTTATCGGAATTCGTCAGGACGCGAATGCTGTTGCAGGACAACGTATTGACGAATGGACATTGGATTCCTTTCACGCCACGCCGAGGAACAGCTGGAACTGCTCGGCGCGAGCGCGTCGAGCGCCCGAACCTGCGCCGGCATGTCCGTTGGAGGCCGTGCCGGCTGATCGGCGCGCTCGAGCAGTTCGGCGTTGTGTGCCGCGAGCTCGGCGGCCTGGGCTTGGGCGGTTCGGATCGTGCGCCGGGTGAGCAACACCGCCGCGACGACTGCGGCGACCGCGGCGTCCACCAGAAGTACGCGCCAACGAACCCGACGAGTGACAGGATGCCGATGAACTGCCAGAAAATCCGCCATACGGCCGTTGGCTTTCGTCTCGTTATGGACGATGCGCGCAAGACTAATTATACGAAACATATTGCACGTCAATTGTTTTCGTGGCTATCATTTACTCATACAATAGAAAAGAGAAATCGGTGGGCCTGATGGCTAAACAAGAGCAATCGTCAACGCGCCACGCGGAAACAAGGTCCCCACCAGCAGTGGCCTCGGCCTGCTCCAGCTCGGCGAGGTCGGCGGCAAGCTGACTAACGCGCTTCTCCAGGTCGCCGAGCATGTCGTAGGACTTCGATTCGACTGCCTCGGTAAGGGCAGCGTCGATACTCTTGGCCTCGGCGTCGAGCTAAGCCTTGCGGACCTGAATTTGTGCGGTATTCATTTGTGTTACTTGTTCTTTCGTTTGGTAGCGATGCCTTGCGGCACGGGACTACCAGCGGTACTGCACGCGGGTCAGACTGTGGAAATTCCTACAGTACAGCGGCTGCGGGTGGTTTGGCGTTGCGTAGCGGGTTGCCGGGACACCGTCAATGGGTCCAGGTGGAAAGGATGCCCCACCTGAAGCGGTCTGTGGTGAGCAGGCAAGCGGCACGCATTGCCGGGTGGGCTGACCTGATATCCGGTCGGCCCAAGTCTGTAAGGTGGCCGATTGCTCGGCGCTAATCAGTTGATAGAGGTTCTCATCGGTGCCGAAGCGGCCTCGTCCCAAACGCTGACATCCTTCGGAACAGCAATCGGGTGGGCCCGGCCACCCCGCGGGCGTTCGGCCTCAGAAGCCCTTGGGAGGAACCGCCTTCACGACCGGGCTGGCCCTCGCCGTCGGTGGCACTGCCGGCGGCGTCGTCGTCGTGGCGGTTCCTCCGATAGTCATCGGGCTTCCGTTGACGGTCATGTACACATCACGGTAGATGGATTCGTGCGAGACCCGCATCTCCGCGGCACCGGAATGCTCCCGCCGTAGCATCAGCAGCCAGCGCCCGGTACGCGTCGCGGCCACCATTGCCAACGATCTCCCGTGACACCATCGACGACGGCCGGCCGATCCGATCCGCAATCGATCGCGCCGTCGTTCTCGGATCCGCCACGAAGATGACAAGAACGGTTCCCCGTTATGACGACAATTCTGCGAACCCGCATGTAGGAGAACCGGCATCCGTCACGCAGGCTGATCCGCGATACATGCTGTGACGCCGCCGTGAAACCTGTCAGCGTCGCCGTCAGCCAGGCGTAGATCTGGCATCCGGAATAGCGCACGTTTGGAATAAGTACCCTCTGCCAGTCTCAACCGAGCGCGCCAACGTCGCCGTGAGTAGGTGGATCGAAGTTGACGATCTCCAAGCTCAAGCCGTGGTCGACGAACTACTACTACATCGACACCGCCCAGGCCGCCGAACACGCCGCCTGAGACCTGGCGCGGGCGAGCGGCGAGCCTGACGAATACTGTGGACCGGCACGGCATGGTATTCGCGACCATTCGCCAGTCGTTACTCGAAGCTGGATGATCGACCACGGCCATCGGCAATCGCCGTGACTTCGATGCTCCTGGCCAGGTTCTTCGGGATCGCCCAACTGCTACGGTCTCGGCGTAGCGGGGGCCGACGACGCCGGAGCCTCGGGTCGGGGCTGCTGGTCGGACTCGCCTTGATCGCGGTTGCCCTCAGATCCGCTGTCGCCTCCACGGTCTCCGTTGCCCTCCGAGCCGCTGCCTTCGTGTTCGCCTGATCCGTCACCGCCACCGGCTCCGTAGTCAGCCGTCTCCGACCCGCGGTGGTGTCCCTCTGAGTCGCCGAATTCCGCGCCGACCAGCACGCCCGCGCCGAAGATGAGGGCAGCGACGAACACCGAGGCCACACCGCCCAGGACCAACGCGGCGATCCGGTTCGTCCGGTTCAACTTGCTCCACCGGGATTGCCGTCTGGATGGCGGTGTCGAATCGACTGCGGTGTCGTGATCCCCGGCAGTGGTCGTCGGCTCTGCCGCGGTGTCTGGTTCTTGCGTTGTCATGGCCACAAGGTGCCACCCCGCAACTGAAAGGACGCTGAGGGCGACACTGTCGGACTTGAGGACGCGAGTTCTCGAAACGCTGCCGCTCTTTGCGCCGGTCAATCCGCTCGGTGGCGGCCGGGTCCCTATACGGCATTCTGCGTCTGCCGGCCGCAGAGGCCAACACTCGGACGCCCCTGGACGTGCAGACGAAGCTCGTGCGGAAGACATGCTGCGGCAAGCCGGTGACCGATGACACTCCGTCATGTCACGGGCTCGCGCGGATCCCGCGCCATGCGGCGGACGTCGAAAAAGCGAGTTTCACCAAGAGACTTATAGAACACGGATCACGCGTACACGCGGCCGCGGCTATTAACGTTCAGCGTGCTCTCAGCCCCAGGTCGCTACTCTCGGTCGCGAATCACTGGCCCGGGTACGAGGGGTGAAACTTGTGGTCGTCGCATTTAACGTCGCTACAGGATTGTTGGCGGCCACGCTTGCGCTGGCGGTGGGTTGCGCACACCCGAACCATCCATCGGGACCGCCGACGGTAGCCGGCGCGCCGGCGAGTCAGGCCGCGAATCCGGAGCCCAAAGACTCGAGTCCACCGGGGGATATTCCTGACTCCCAGGCCTTTGTCGCATTCGCGGCGCCCGACGCCAGTTACACCGTCGAGGTCCCAGAGGGGTGGGCGCGAACTGACTCGCCGGGCGGTGTGACCTTCACCGACAACTTCAACACCGTGGTCATTGAAAGTCGCACGGGCACATCCGCACCGACACCAGCGTCCGCGCGATTAACCGAACTGGCCGCCATTGCCGCCGTCACACCAGGTGTCAGTTATGGCGACGTCAGCACGGTGATCCGTCGGGCAGGGCAGGCGATCGTGCTCACCTACCATCAAGACTCGGCACCCAGCCCGGTCACGGGAAAGGTGACCGCGCAGTCGGTGGAACGTTATGAGTTCTTCCGCAACGGCCATACGGTGACGCTCACGCTGGCCGGCCCGGTCGGCGCGGACAACGTTGACCCGTGGCGCAGAATTACCGATTCGTTTGCTTGGTCGCCGTGACCACCACGTTCGCACCCACGCCACGCGAGGGCGGCGCGGCGGTGGAGGCGACCTCGCTGTATCGCTTCTTCCGGCCGGGCGACGCGCAAACACTGGCGCTGCAGGGTGTTTCCATCTCCGTTTCGGCCGGTGAGTTTGTGGTCGTGTCGGGCCCGTCTGGATCGGGCAAGTGTCTGGCCGGCATCGACAATCCCGATGTCGGCATCGTCGCGGAGCCATCGTGCTGGGTGAATTGCGTGCACCGGTGGCCCGTGTGCACGACTCCTGCGGACAGTGCGGCGACCAGCACCGCTGCCAGGTCCGCCCTGTGCACGCCCAGTTGGGGGGCGCCGGGGCCATATGTCTGCGATAACAGAAGCGTCCTGTGTGGTCTGCAAAGCCGAAATCCGGATATCCGGGCTGCAATACGGCCGACTGGCTCGGCCAGTCCTAGCGCCCCTGTCGCTCGTAGAGCCACCGCCGCCGTCAGCCCGCCGATTCCCCCGCCGACGATCACGGCCCGAGGTCTCACCGCGTAGCCTTCGTTACCGGTGTCCGTGTCCGCCGCCGCCTCCAAGGCCGCCGCCGCCCAGCAGGAAGGCCTCGCCCCCATAGGGGAAGAACTGGACAGGGCCAGGGGAGTCGTTGATCTGAACGTTCCCAGGCGACTGGCACACGGTTCCCAAGCCGCTGCCCCCACAGGACTGGCCAGTGGCAGCGGCCGAGGCAATTGGTGCGGCGACGATCGCTGC
>JAVXWV010000039.1:0-6060 GCA_032230775.1 Mycobacterium sp.
TGATGGCACACCACGTCGATGCCCTTGAGCAGCGGCGCCAGCGCGGCGGCGTCGCGGACGTCCACCCGCCGCACGTCGGCGGGCAGTTCGGCATCGGGGCCGTGTGCCGCCGCGAGCATCGCGTCGACGGCCACCATCTCGTGCCCGGCGTCGGCCAGCGCCACGCCCGCGCGCGCTCCGATGAATCCGGCCGCGCCGGTCAGCAGCACCCTCACGGAAGATCGAACGGCAGCTTGACGCCGTCGTGTGGCAGGCAGTGGGTGCAGGTGCGTTTTGCGGACGTGTTTACAACGTTCTCAATGGCCTCGTGCACCAGTTTCTTGAACGGCACCAGGTTGCGTTCGAATTCCGCGAACACATCGATCGCGCGCACGCCCTCACCCGTCGCGATGCCCGCGTCCAGGTCGGTCACCAAAGCAATGGCGGCGTAACACATTTCGAGCTCGCGAGCCAGCACCGCCTCGGGATAGCCGGTCATGTTGACCAGCGTGAAGCCCTGGCTTGCGAACCACCGGCTCTCGGCGCGAGTGGAAAATCTCGGGCCCTGGATCACCACGACAGTGCCGCCGTCGACCACGCCGGGCAGGTCGGCCGCCGCGGCCCGCAGCGTGGGGCAATAGGGGTCGGCGAACCCGACGTGGATACCACCCGAGTCGAAGTAGGTGTCGTCGCGGCCGCTGGTGCGGTCCACCAATTGATCGGGCACCACCATGGCGCCGGGCCCCAACTCGGGGCTGAGGCTGCCGACCGCGCAGGGTCCGAAGATCCGGCGCACGCCCAGCGTCCGCAACGCCCACATGTTCGCGCGGTACGGCACGGTGTGCGGGGAAAACTCGTGGCTGACGCCGTGCCGCGGCAGGAACGCCACCTCATGCTCGCCGACGGTACCGACGGTGATCGGAGCACTCGGCGCGCCGTACGGGGTGTCCAGATTGATGACGCGGGCGTCGGAACCGAAGAATGTGTAGAAGCCGCTGCCGCCGATGACTCCCAGCATCAGTACCGGTTCACTCCTCCTCGGCCTGCTCCGATGCGCGCCGGGCCCCATCGCGGATCTCGAACACGTCGGTCGCCAAACCGCCGATTGCGCCGGCCACGTCCTTCACAGCGGTCGTGATGATCGAGGCCACCTCCCCAACCGTCGAGGCCACGGACTGAACGGTCTCCTGGAGGGCGTCCTTGCGGATTTCTACCTTGCTCAGTCGTTCTTCCATGGGTTCAGTCTTGCCGTTGAAAGGCTCCAGCGCCACGGGGCGCGGATTCGTCATGCGACGATGACGCTTGTGGCCAGTTTCGCGCAATGGGTCGAGGGCGCCCGCCCGAGGACACTGCCCAACGCGATCGCCCCGGTGATCGCTGGCACCGGCGGCGCGGCCTGGCTGCACGGCGCGTGCTGGTGGAAGGCGCTGCTGGCGCTGCTCGTCGCGGTCGCGATGATCATCGGCGTCAACTACGCCAACGACTACTCCGACGGCATTCGCGGCACCGACGACGTCCGCGCAGGACCGCTGCGGCTGGTCGGCTCTAAGCTGGCCGCGCCGCGAGCCGTGCTGTCGGCCGCCGTGGTCAGCCTCGGTGTCGCTGCCCTGGCCGGTGTGGCGTTGGCGTGGTTCAGCGCACCCTGGCTGATCGTGGTCGGTGCGCTGTGCATCGCAGGCGCCTGGTTGTACACCGGGGGTTCGAAGCCGTACGGCTATCTCGGGCTGGGCGAGGTCGCGGTGTTCGTGTTCTTCGGCCTGGTCGCCGTCCTCGGCACGCAGTACACGCAGGCCTTGCGGATCGACTGGGTGGGGCTCGCCCTTGCGGTGGCGATGGGCTCGCTGTCGTCGGCGGTGCTGGTGGCCAACAATCTGCGAGACATTCCCACCGACAAGGAATCCGGCAAGATCACCCTCGCGGTGCGGCTGGGGGACGCCCACACCCGGCTGCTGTACCAGGCACTGGTGATCGTCGCGTTAACGCTGACGTTGGTGCTTATGCTCGCGACGCCGTGGTGCGCAGTGGGGCTGGTGGCCGCGCCGCTCGCCGTCCGCGCGGCAGGTCCGGTCCGAAAGGGCCTCGGCGGCAAGGAGCTGATCCCTGTGCTGCGCGACACCGGCCTGACGATGCTGGTGTGGGCCGTCGCGGTGGCGTCGGCGCTGGCTTTCGGCGCTTGAGCGGGTCTAGCGTTGAACCATGACCGACACCGATGTCCAGCAGGCTCAACAGCTAGCGAGCGGCAATGTTGCGGCGCTGCTGCCCGAAGAAGGCAGGACGATCGAGCAGGAGCGGCTCCACCGCAAACAGAATCTGGCCGCGGCCTTCAGACTCTTCAGCCGGTTCGGGTTCGACGAGGGCGTCGCAGGCCACATCACCGCACGCGACCCCGAGTTGCTCGACCATTTCTGGGTGAACCCGTTCGGCATGCACTTCAGTCATATTCGGGTGAGCGACCTGTTGTTGGTGCGCCATGAGGGCGAAGTTGTCCAAGGCGGCGGCCCGCTGAATCAGGCCGCGTTCGCGATCCACTCGCAGGTGCATGCGGCGCGGCCCGACGTGATCAGCGCCGCGCATTCCCATTCCGTCTACGGCAAGACGTGGTCGACGCTGGCCCGACTACTCGACCCCATCACTCAGGACGCCTGCGCCTTCTACGACGACCACGCGTTGTTCGACGCCTACTCCGGTGTTGTTCTCGACACCGAGGAAGGCAAGCGCATCGCGCATGCACTCGGCGACTGCAAGTCCGTCATCCTGCGCAACCACGGTCTGCTCACGGTCGGTCACTCCGTCGAGGAGGCGGCGTGGTGGTTCATCACGATGGAACGTTCGTGCCACGCCCAGCTGATGGCCGAAGCCGCAGGAACACCGGTGCTGATCGAGCCTGCGATGGCCAAGCACACGGCGGGCCAGGTCGGCACCCACTTCGCAGGCTGGTTCAGCTTCCAGCCGTTGTTCGCACGCATCACAAGGGACCAGCCCGACCTGTTCGACTGAGCGGTTTCGGCGTGCTGGGTCGCGCTGAGCGCGACTGAACACGCCGAAATCACGAGCACTCCGGCGGCATGGTCGCGGTCGCCTCCCTGGCCAGTTCACGTCCGACGGCCGCGACGTTGAGTTCCTGCAGGTTCGGCAGCGACGCCACTCGCGGGTAGTTCGGATACGCACGGCCGAGTTCTCCCACGATGGAGGTGGTTTCGCGATCGGTCACGGTGGTCCCGGCGTCGGAGCCCTGCGCCACCGCCTGCCTCACCAGTTCGCGGTAGCGCTTCAGGTAGTCACGCTGCTCGCTGATCTGCTGGGCGGCCGGGCCGGGGTCGCCGTGCCCCGGGTAGACGGTATCGGCTGTGCCGAACCGAGCGCTGAGCGCGGCGAGGTCAGTCAGCCAGCCGCACGAATTTCCCTCGATCAGTGCGGGCGTGACGTGATTACCCGTCAGGTCCCCACCGAACAGCGCATGCGACGACGGCTCGAAATAGACTGTCGCCGTGGCTGACTCACCAGGACCGAAATCCGCGGTCTGCAGCGTCAGGCCTGCGATACGCAGTTCGGCATCACTGGCGAAGGTCTCCGTCGGGTAGGTCAGCGTTGGCGGGTAGTCGGGATCGGCCTGTCGGGCCAGCGCGTAGAACTTGAGTGGGTCATCGTGCATCCACTTGTCGGTGGCGTCCGACGCGTAAATCGGGGTGTCTGGGAATTTCTCGTGTAGAACACCCAGTCCGCCAACGTGATCGGGATGCGGATGAGTCAACAGAATCGCCGCGACTCGTCGCCCCTTGCGCGAGACCGCGTCGGCGATCTTCTGCCCGCCGGTGACGTTTCGACCGGTGTCGATGACGACGATTCCGTCCGGCCCGTCGACCCAATACGCGTTGACCGAGCCGGGGTTCGGTGAAGCCCACCGCTCGATCGAGAGCCGCGCAGGCCCGCCACCACCAGTACACGCCGCCAGCACAGCGCTGACCACAACGCTGGCCGTGACGGCGCGCAAGCCCATTGCCGGAACGTATCAGGGTCGCCGCCCGCGAATTACGGCTCGGCTCTTGTTACGGAGGTCCGTTCTGCTAGCGCTGGACCGCTGCTAGCCCGTGGAGGTGCCTGCCCAGTACTCGACGAATCGACCGTCGGCGACCCGCAGAATGTCGTTGCCGGTGAACCGCGCCGGACCGTCGGCGGTGGCACCGGTGCCGATCCAGCGGGCGGCCACCAGATCGCGGCCGACGAACGGCTCGACCTCGACTTCGAACCTCAGGTCCGTGAGCATCGTCCGCGTCTCGTCGACCATCACCTGCAGCTCGTCGGGACCGTGCACGTCACGATTCGGCCAATGCCCGACGAAATCGCCGGAGACCAGTTCGGCCGCGACGGGCTCGCCCGCCCACAACTCGTCGATCCATCGCCGATACAGCGCCTTTTCGGTACCCATGCCCGGCGTCTACCCCGCGATGGGGCCGATTATGCGGCCGAACGGTGACGACGAACCTCGCACCCAAGATGTGGACCTCGACGCGCATCATCGGGCCGGTGGTCATGAACTCCAACCCTCGTGGCTGCGCGGCCCGGAGTCGACAACGCTGACCGCCATCCGCCGTCCCACTAGTACCAAGCCGGGGTACCTGCTATCGGTAATCCCGCTAACGTGGCTGTGACTTCGTTGCAAGATGACTTCGTTGCAAGATTGTTGAGACTGCGCCGGTGGTCCCGGTGCCGGAAGGATTCAACATGTCTGCCGTACAGGTCGTCGTCGCCGATGACGACGTCCTGCTGCGCGAGGGCCTGGCCAGCCTGCTAGACCGGTCGGGTTTCGCGGTAGTAGGTCAGGCCGCCGATGCGACGGAGTTGCTCGCCTTGGTCCGCGATCGCAAGCCGCAACTCGTCGTTGTCGACATTCGCATGCCCCCGACGCACAGCACCGAGGGCCTCGACGCAGCGCGGGTGATCCGAGAGGAACTGCCCGACACCGCCATCCTGGTGCTGTCCGCGCATGTCGATGTCGAGCACGCGACGGAACTGCTGGCCAGCGGGCACGGTATCGGCTACCTGCTGAAGACCCGGGTGACCGACGTCGCCGACTTCGTCGACACCCTCGAACGCATCTCCAAGGGCGCATCGGTCGTGGACCCCGCACTGGTGCAGGAGTTGTTCTCGGCCCGCCGCCGCGACGATCCGCTGGCCGTGCTCAGCGCCCGCGAACAGGAGGTGTTGATGCTGATGGCAGAGGGCCGTTCGAACGCGGGCATCTCGCGACGGCTCTGGGTCACCGAAGGCACCGTCGAAAAGCACGTTCGCAGCATCCTGACGAAGCTGGACCTGCCAGAAACCGGCGACGACCACCGTCGAGTTCTGGCGGTGATCACCTACCTTGAGGCCAGGTGACCTTGAGCAGGTCCCGGATGGCGTCGGGTGATAACGAGAATTTCTGCAGGAAACCCACGGCCGGGCTCGCTTCGATCATCTCGGTGAGGTCGGACTCGGCGTAGGTGGAGACGAGGATCACCGCCAACCTGCTCGCCGTGCTCGCCCTTGCGAGTTGCTCGGCGAGCTCGAACCCGTCCTCCCCACCGAGATCGACGTCGACCAGTGCTACGTCGGGATGCAAGTCTTCGTAATACCTAAGCGCCTCAGCGCTATTGGTCGCCTTACCGACAACGCTGATTCCCGCGCGCTCGAGCATGGCGCTCGCGGCGTCGCGAAATTCAGCGCTGTCGTCAACGATCAAACAGCGCATACCGCAGCCCGCCGCAATACACAATTTTCAGCCTCTCAGACGTCGACGACGATCGCATTCCCGCTAGCCGGAACTCCAAACGTCGGGCACAAGCAATAATCGATGAACCAATCTGTGTTGCAGGGAAAAGATGAGTCAGCATTCGACGGCGTCGACGGGCCAGCCGGGATCCGGTTCCCGGCCGTCGCTGCACGCACGCCTGCTTGCGCTGATGGTCCGGCCGACGGCGCCTCCGCTGTGGCTGGGTATCGTCGTCGCCGTCCTGTTCATCGCCGGGGAGACGCTGCTGGTCCACCGGCTGCAGAAAATCGCCCCCGAGAACGCGTTCGGCGCGCTGTTCCTGCTCGGCGTGC
>JAVXWV010000374.1:0-3401 GCA_032230775.1 Mycobacterium sp.
GCCGCCTGCGCGTCAAGACCCCGTCAAGACTCGTGCCATCCGGCCGTGACCGGCGCACGGTGGCCTTATGACATTGCTGGACTATCTGCCGTCCTTGCACCACGCCGCCGCGACCCGAATAGACCCGGCCATCTGGCCATTGACCACGGGCGTCGACGACCTGGGCCGCCTCTGTGTCGGAGATGTGCCGTTGACGGACATCGCCGACGAGTTCCGCACACCGGCATACGTTCTCGACGAGACGGACTTTCGGCAGCGCCTCACCCGGTATCGCACCACTCTGCGCAACACCGAAACCGTCTACGCCGCCAAGGCGCTGCTGACGACGACCGTTGCGCGCTGGGTGGCCGAGGAAGGTGCAGGCATTGACGTCAGCTCCGGCG
This sequence comes from Mycobacterium sp., assembly GCA_032230775.1. Taxonomy (GTDB): domain Bacteria; phylum Actinomycetota; class Actinomycetes; order Mycobacteriales; family Mycobacteriaceae; genus Mycobacterium. Next base: position 384 of record JAVXWV010000374.1, read on the forward strand.
GTGAGCTGGCGACCGCGCTCGCCGGCGGCGTCGACCCATCCCGAATCATCATGCACGGCAACGCCAAATCGCTCGACGAGCTCAACGATGCCGCCGAGGTGGGCGTAGGCCGGGTCGTCGTCGACTCGCTGATGGAGATCGCGTATCTCGCCTGCGAAGTGCGCAGGCCGCAGCGGGTACTGATCAGGGTGACACCGGACATCGACATCCACGGCCACGCCGCGGTGACGACCGGCGTCAACGACCAGAAGTTCGGCTTCACCCTGGCAGGCGGTCACGCCGCCGAGGCGGTGAAACGGATTCTGCACCAACCGCTTCTGGAACTGGTCGGATTGCACTGCCACATCGGATCGCAGATCACCGATCCGGCGTTGTACGGCGAGGCCATCCGCACGATGATCGCCGCCATGGCAGACATCCGGGCCAGGCACGGCGTCATCCTCCACGAACTCAACATCGGCGGCGGGCACGGCATCCCCTATGTCACCGGCGATCCCGAACTCGATCTGGCCGCGCTCGCCGATGTCATCGACGATTCCCTCGACTGGGCGTGCGCCTCGGAACGGTTCCCGCGACCTCGAATCGTGGTCGAGCCAGGACGAGCGGTCAGCGCGCGCGCCGGGGTGACGCTGTACCGGGTGGTGTCGGTGAAGTCCCAATCCGGTGGACGCACATTCGTCGCGGTCGACGGCGGCATGTCCGACAATCCACGGGTCGCGCTCTACGGTGCGAAATACACTGTGACGCTGGCCAACCGCCATTCGGTCGGCCCGACCAACATCGTCACGGTCGCGGGCCGTCATTGCGAATCGGGCGACGAGATCGCCCGCGACGTTGAGCTGCCTGCCGATATCCATCCCGGTGATCTGCTGGCCGTCGCGGCCACGGGCGCATACCAGCACAGCATGGCGTCGAACTACAACATGGTTGGCAGGCCGCCGATCATCGCCGTCCGGCGAGGACAGGCGCGGGAAATCGTCCGCCGCGAGACGACTGCGGACATGCTGGCGCGAGACCTCGGATGGTCAGGCGGCGTCGTCGCCCTTCACGACTAACACGCCGGAGGGTTCGACCCCGACGGAGACGGATGCCCCCGGCGTGAATCCCCTGGCCTGTGAGCTCGCCATCTGAGCGTTGATCACCGAACCGTCCGCGAGCATGCAGTACACCCGCGAGATCGGCCCGAGGAACGCCACCGAGCTGACGGTCGACGTGCCGGCCGGGTCGGGTGAGACGGTGACCGATTCGGGGCGGACCATCGCCAGTCCGTTGCCGGCGGCGATGGAGCCTGCCAATGCGGGCACCGACGTTCCGAGCAGCTGTGCACGCCCAGCCGACACCTCGGCGGCGACCTTGTTGTTGAGGCCGACGAAGTCGGCGACGAACGGGGTCGCCGGGTTGGCGTAGAGATCGGCGGGCGATGCCAGCTGTTCGAGCCTGCCCTGGCTCATCACGCCGACCCGGTCCGCGACGGCCAGCGCTTCCTCCTGGTCGTGGGTGACGAACAGGGTCGTCGTGCCGACTTCGAGTTGGACGCGCCGGATCTCGTCGCGCAGCTGTGTGCGCACCTTGGCGTCCAATGCGGACAACGGCTCGTCAAGAAGCAGCACCCGCGGCTGGATCGCCAGCGCCCTTGCCAACGCGACGCGCTGCTGCTGGCCGCCCGAGAGCTCGCCGGCGTACTTGTGTTTGTGCGCCGACAGGCCCACCAGGTCCAGCATGTCGGCGGCCCGAGAAGTCCGGTCGCTCTTGGGTTTTCCGCGCATCTTCAAGCCGAACGCGACGTTGTCGAGCACGGTCAGATGGGGGAACAGGCTGTATGCCTGGAACACCATGCCCATGTCACGCTTGTTGGCAGGCACTCCGCTGACGTCCTGGCCACCGACCGACACCGTGCCCGACGTGGCTTCGTCGAGGCCTGCCAGGATCCGCAGCGCAGTGGTTTTGCCGCAGCCGGACGGGCCGAGCAGCGCGACGAGCTCGCCGGGCGCCATGTGGAGGGTGAACCCGTCGAGCGCCTTCACGCTTCCGTAGACCCGGGTCAAGTCGTTGAGTTCGACGGCAACGCCGTTCGTCATGCAGTGACTCCTTGAATACGGCGCCGGCCGCGGGTGACCAGCGAGAGGATGACCAGTAGCACGAAACCGAACAGCAGCACGGCCAGCGACGCCGCCACCGACGTCGCGCCGTCGGTCTTACCGATCTGAACGATCTGTACCTGCAGCGTCTCGTATCCGGAAAGCGACGCGATCGTGTACTCGCCGAGCACAACCGCGATGGAGATGAAGGCGGCCGACAGGATGCCAGACCAGATGTTGGGCACCACGACCCGCAGGATCGTCGTCGGCCAGCCTGCGCCCAGTGAGCGTGCCGCCTCGGCGAGCGTCTGCAGGTCGATCGACGACAGTGCGGCGTCGATGGCCCGGTACGCGAACGGCAACACCAGCACGACGTAGACGAATGTCAGCGTCAACGCGGATTCGCCGAGGAAGTACGTCACCCACAGGTACACGTTGCGCAGCCCGACCACGATCACCAGAGCCGGGATCGTCAAGGGAAGCAGGCACAGGAACTCCACCATGCCCTTGGCCCAAGGTGCACGCAGCCGCACCCAGATCATCGTCGGCACCAGCACGAGCAGCATCGCCACCACCGTGAAAACCGCGAGTAGCAAGGAGATCACGATCGCCTGATACAGCGCTTCGTCGGCGATCAGGTTCTTCCACGCCTGCATGGTGCGCCCGCCTGCGATCAGGTTGCGGGTGGAGAAGTCGGCCATCGCGTATAGCGGGAACAAGAAGAACAGTCCGAACGCCACCCACAGCACCCCGCGAAAGACCTTGCCGCCCAACGCGGTACGCCTCACCTTAGCCATCTCACCTTAGCCATCTCACCGAAGCCATCTCACCGAAGCCACCTCGCGGTGCGCCTCACCAGTACGCTGTAGGCCACCATCACCAGGGCCACGACGACGATCATCTCGACGGCCAGCGCGTACGCGAACCCCGACTGGCCGAG
>JAVXWV010000074.1:0-22934 GCA_032230775.1 Mycobacterium sp.
ATCGGCGAGGTGGTGGCGTCGCGCTGCGACGCGTTTGCCGTCGGTGATGTGGTCACCACGCTGACGGGCTTTCAGGAGTACGTGATCATCCGCGATGACGTGTTCAGCACGCCCATCCCAGGGGAGAACAACCAGCTTGCGATCATGTCGGTCTACGGCCCGACCGGGGCCACCGCCTACTTCGGGATGACCGACATCGGCAGGCCCCGGCCAGGGGAGACGGTGGTGGTGTCGGCCGCGGCGGGCGCCACCGGATCGGTGGCCGGACAGATCGCCAAGATCGCAGGCGCGAAGGTGGTCGGTATCGCCGGCGGCCCGCACAAGTGCAAGGCGGTGGTCGACGACTTCGGATTCGACGCGTGCATCGACTACAAGAGCGACGACCTCCCTGCCGCACTCAAGGAACACTGTCCGAAGGGTGTGAACGTCTACTTCGACAACGTAGGCGGGCCGATTCTCAACGCGGTGCTTGGCCGACTGGCTCCCAAGGCGCGGGTCGTGCTGTGCGGCGTCATCTCCAGCTACCTGACCGGCGAACACCCTGGCCCCGCCAACTACGTCAACCTCCTGAAAAGGACCGCGCTCATGCAGGGGTTCAATTCGCTGGACGAATGGGGCCGTTTCGACGAGGCCTTCGCCTCGCTTCGCCAGTGGGAGGCCGACGGCCAACTCGTACACCGCCAGACCATCTTCGAGGGCATCGAGTCGTGCGTCGACGCCCTCAACGGGCTGTTCACCGGCGCCAACATCGGCAAGACGCTTGTCAAGGTCGGCGAACCGACGCCCGCCTGATGCCGAAGCTGAGCGCTGCCCTGCTGCTGTACCGGGTCACCGACGGCGGCGTCGAGGTGCTGATCGGCCATCCCGGCGGCCCGTTCTGGGCACGCAAAGATGAAGGGGCGTGGTCGATTCCGAAGGGTGAGTACGTCGACGGCGAGGACCCGTGGTCGGCTGCACAACGGGAATTCCTCGAGGAAGTCGGCAAGGAACCGCCGGCAGGGCCGCGCATCGACTTCGCGCCGCTGCGGCAGCCGAGCGGCAAGGTCATCACCGCGTTCGCCGTCCGCGGCGACTTGGACCTCGAAGGCACCGTCAGCAACACGTTCACGCTCGAGTGGCCGAAGGGTTCGGGCAATATCCGCGAGTACCCCGAAATCGACCGCGTCGGTTGGTTTTCCGTTGCCGAGGCCACGACGAAACTGGTGAAGGGTCAGCGGCCGCTGCTTGACCGCCTCACGGCCGCCCTCGAAGGCGGCGAACCGGGCGGGACTCGATAGCGTTGATTGTCAATGCGCGGCCATGGATGCGCCACCCCGACCGCGTGCGCATGTACTCGTCGTCGTAACGCAGATGCCACACCAAGTCGGTGATCTTTCCGTCGCTCTCGGACCAGTGGTGGGCGATACAGGTAATGCGGCCCAGCGCGTAGTTGCTGTCGTCGGCGGCGGCGTAGACCTCACCGACGATGGCGTGCTCGGTTCGCGTGACGGCCTCCACTGCGGCGACCGCCTGCCGAACGCCCTCGCGCCCCAGGTGGCGGCGCACCGGGTCCAGCGTTCGGGGAGGGTCGGGCAGCCGCAGTTCTGCGGTGTCGGTGAACAATTCGACCACGTCGTCGAATCGCCGGTCGTCGACGGCCGATGCGTACAGGTGAACCAGGTCGCTCAGCGCGAGGCGATCGGAGGCGTTGAGCCTCACGGCGTCAGCGCCAACCGCTGCGCGCATGTCGACAACATTTCACATGCCTCTCTGATGTCGGCGACCGGCGGCATAGCCAGCACGACCCTGTCGGCGCCCATCGCCGCGAGCTTCTCGGCACGTTCGCCGTCGACCTTGGTGACGAGATGGCCAAGCGACAGCTCGAGCGCATCGGGGTCGCGGCCGGCTTTACCCGCCTCGTCGCGCATTATCGCGATCAGCTCGATCAACTCCGAGCCGCCGACGCCGAGCGGCTGAAAGCCGTCACCGAGCCTGCCTGCCCGGCGGGCGGCCGCGCGACTGTGCCCGCCGATGTGAATGGGCACGCGCCTGGCGGGCTTCGGATAGCAAGCGGCGTGGTCGAATTCGAAGAATTCGCCGGAATAACTCGCGCCGTCAGGCCGGTCCTCCCACAACAGCCGCATCACCTCGATTTGTTCGTCCGCTCTGCGCCCGCGGCTGGCGAACTCAGTGCCGCAGGCCTCGATCTCCTCCTTGAGCCAGCCCATTCCCACGCATAGCCGAACCCTGCCGCCCGACAACGCGTCCACGGTGGCCACCCGCTTGGCCAACCCCACGGGATGGTGGTTGGGCAGCACCAGCGCACCGGTGGCCAGCCCGAGCCGATCGGTCTGCGCTGCGACGAACGCAAGCAGGTCGAGGGGATCGGGCACCGGGCAGTCGGCGGGCAGCTCGACCCGTCCGGATGCGTCGTAGGGGTAGATGCTGTTGTACTCGGTCATCAGCACCGTGTGTTCGACGGCGACGATCGACTCGAAACCACACGCTTCGACGTGCCGGGCGAAGGCAGACATCCATGCGGGATCGGCAGTGACCCCCGCGGCGACCGGCGCTATGACGGCGAACTTCATGGCACCGCACGCCCATTGCTGCGCCGAATGGATTCCCAGCATTGCAGCCGGGTCTTCCCGGTCTGCTGCATACATACGCGTATCGGCGACTCGTCCTCGGTCGGCAGCGGTGCATCGGTCGCTTCGGTCGTCACCGTCGGGCTTGCAATGCTGCCCTGTTGCAACGACCACACCGTCGTGCCGCTCGGTTCCAGGGGAGAGCAATACGCGGTGGAGCCCTCCGCTGTGGTTCCCGTACTGCCCGACGGGGTGCAGTTCGCGCCGATCACCACGGTTGCCGGAGGGGCGGGCGCGGGCGTCGTCGGCGACTGCACGGGCTCGGGTGGCGGGGCCAGCGGCGTGAACGTCGGGGTGGTGACCGTCGGTGAGTGCGTCGTCGCGGACGTCGCTTCCGGCCGGTCGGCGCGACGAAATTCCATTATCGCCACCGTAACTGCGGCGAGAAGCAGCACAGCAATGATCGCAGGCACGATCACGCCTGCTCGTGCCAGCGAGCGTTTCGGCTGTGTCGCAGTTGGGGCGAGCGTCGTGCCGACATCACCGGTCGGCGCTGCGTCGAGCCCGTGGGCGAGCGCGCGGGCGAAGTCGGCGCACCGTTCGAAACGGTCCTTGGGATCTTTCGACAACGCCTTGGCCAACACCGGGTCAAGCGCGGACAGCTCGGGGCGCGAAGCCGCGATAGCGGGCGGAGACGCGGACAGGTGCTGGCTGATGACAACCGCAGGGTTGGAATTCTGAAACGGCGGAGCACCAGTCAACAGATGAAAGGCGGTGGCCGCCAACGCGTATTGATCTGACCGCCCGTCGAGCCGCCCGCCCATCAGCTGCTCAGGCGCCGCGTAAGACACCGTGCCGACCGTCATGTTGGTGGCGGTCAACCCGCTGATGTCGTTCACCCAGCGGGCGATGCCAAAGTCCGCCAACAGAATTCGCTGTTCTCCCGACTCCGGATAGGCCAGCAGGATGTTGGCCGGTTTGACGTCGCGGTGCAGCAGATCACGCTGATGCGCGTAGTCCAGCGCGTCGGCGACGGCGGTCACGATGTCGGCGACTTCGGCCTTGGGCATGCCGTTGGGATGGCGCTCACGCAGTAGCCTGCCTGCGTCGGTGCCCTCGACATAGTCCATCGAGATCCAGATCTGGCCATGGAACTCGCCGCGGTCGTGCACGCCGACGATGTGGGGATGCCATAGCGTGGCGGCGATGTCGGCCTCGCGGTTGAACCGCTGCCGGTACTCGTCGTCGGCCGACACCGACGAGGGAAGCACCTTCAGCGCGTCGCGGCGGGGCAACCGAGGATGCTGCGCCAGGTAAACCTCGCCCATGCCCCCCGAGCCGAGCATCCGCACGATGGTGTACCCAGCGAAGGTCGCACCATCGGCCAACGGCATGGGCGAATAGTACAGACGTGGCTAAAGATCGAGCGTCAGATGCGAACCGTCGGCGGCCCGTGAGATGCAGATCAGCATCAGGCCGTTGTCGCGTTCGGGATCGGTGAGCAAGGTGTCGCGGTGGTCGACTGCGCCTCCAAGGACACTGAGAACCCTGGTGCGACAGGTGCCGCAGAAGCCCTGCTGACACGAGTACGACGCGTGCACGCCTGATCGGTTCAGCGCCGAAAGCAGCGTCTCCTCGGCACCGACCCTCACCGTCTCGCCGGTGGACGCCACAGCGACCGTGAACTCCGTGCCGTCGACGACCGGCGGGGCGGCGAACCGCTCGAAGTGCAACTCGACGTCGTCGCGGCCCGCAAGTTCGGATCGAATCGCCGTCAGCATCGGCGCTGGACCACATGCGTACACGGCAGTGCCGTCGGGGCAGTCGCCGAGCAGTTCTTCTGCCGTCGGCAGGCCGTTGGCGTCGTCGGTCCGGATCACGACCCGGTCGCCGAACTCGCTCACCTCGTCGACGAATGGAAGGCTGTCGCGGCTGCGGCCGACGTAGACCATCGACCAGTCAACGTCGCGGCCGTGCGCCAGCCGAAGCATCGGCAGGATGGGCGTGATGCCGATTCCGCCCGCGATGAAGCGGAACCGTCGGGCAGGCGACCCGTGGCCGGGCACGGTGAGCGGGAACGCGTTGCGCGGTCCGTGCGTGGTAACGCGCGCGCCGACCGTCAAGCCATGCATCTCGATGGAGCCGCCACCGCCGTCTGGGATCCGCCGCACGGCGATGCGGTAGCAGTCCGGCGTTTCGGGATCGCCGCACAGCGAGTACTGCCGCACGAGTCCGCTCGGTAGGTGAATGTCGATGTGCGCGCCGGGATGCCAGCGCGGCAGGTCTTCGCCGACCATCGTCAGCGCGATGACGTCCTGGTCGTGGGCGACCACCCTCCGGTCGGCGACTGTCAGCGCGATGGTGCGGTCGAGCTCGCCGGGAAGAGTCACCCGCCTGGTGGCGCCCGCGACCGCGTCCATCGCCGAGATCAGCGCGCCCGCGACACCGACGAGCAAGTCGCGGCGCTGCCGCCTGAATGGATTCGGCGGCAGCTGCCGGTACCGCTCTCGCAGCCCCATCAAAGGTGCGCGACGCGAGCCGCCGGAGACGTCGCCAGATAGGCGATGGCCTGCGCGGTGGAACCCATGTCCTCTGGCGAGTACCCAGTCCGAAAGTAGGTCAGCGTGTTGCGGCCGAACAGCGTGCGGAATACGGGCAGCAGCCCGAGTTTGGAGTCGCGCATCCGCATCCGCTGCATCCGCCAAAAGCCGATGTCGTTGGCGGGGTCGGACTTGAGCAGGTATCTCGTGCCGCGTTGGAAGAACACGAAAATCGCCGTCGCCGCCACTGTCATCGCTCTGATGCGGTCGGGGTAGCTGTCGTGGAAGTAGATTGCGACGTCGTGGGCGACGCTTCGGTGCTCGACCTCCTCGCTGCCATGCCATCGAAACAGGTCGACAATCGTCGGGTCGGCGCCGTGCTCGTCCCAGGTGGAATTGAGCGCGAAGTCGCCCAACACCGCCGTGTAGTGCTCGATCGCCGCGACCAGCCACAGCCGCTCACAAAGGTTGTTCAGCCGCCGCTTCGGGTCTGTGGAAGCTGTTGGTGCCAAGACCTTTTCGAACATGTACTCGACGAGTTCGAGCATCGGCGCCGGGTCGACCCCGTTGCCGATGAGGAATTCGCGGATTACCTCGTCGTGGGCGGCCGCATGCATGGCTTCCTGGCCGATGAAACCGCGCATATCGTCGGCGAGCTTGGGATCCTTCACGTACGGCAGAGCCTCGTTGAACGTCTTGACGAACCAATGCTCGGCCGCGGGCAGCACGACGTTGAAGAGATTGATCATCGTCGATGCCACGGGATGGCCGGGGATCCACTCCACCGGGATGTCGGACAGGTCGAAATGAACCTTGCGGGCCTGGATCTGTACCGGGCCTGGATCGACTTCCTCGTCGAAGCGATGCGGTCGCAACATGCCTCGGGAGTCTAGCGAAGTATGTGGGAACGCGGGTTTCAGGTAGCTGGAAAATGTCAATACGACCTGTATGGCGGGGATTGGCGACGTACTCGAATGGGCAAGGCATCAGGTTTCATCGCGTGTTCCGAAGGCCGACCTTGACCAGCGCGATCCCGACTACATCCGCGAACAGCTTCCCGGGTTGTGGCTGCTGGCCTCGCTGTACTTTCGCGCTGACGTGCGTGGCCTAGAGCGGATCCCGAAAGACGGGCCCGTTCTATTGGTCGGCAACCACAGCGGCGGCAATCTGCCGCCCGATACCTTCGTGCTCACGCTCGCTTTCTGCTCGTACTTCGGCGTCGAGCGGCCGTTTTATCAACTTGCGCATAACCTCGTCGTGTCAATGCCAGGACTTGGATCGCTGCGTAAGTTCGGTACCGTTGCCGCAAATCACGAAAATGCCCGGCTGGCACTGAAATCCGGGGCCGCACTGCTGGTGTATCCCGGCGGCGACTACGAGGTATTCCGGCCGTCATGGGAGCGGCACAAGGTCGACTTCGGCGGCCGCAAGGGTTATGTGAAGCTCGCCCGCGAGGCCGGCGTGCCTATCGTGCCGATCGCCAGCGTCGGCGGCCAGGAGGCGGCGCTGTTCTTGGACCGCGGACAGTGGCTGGCCAAGCTGCTGATGGTCGATAGATTGGCGCGGCTGAAGAGCGTGCCGATCCTGTTGGCGCCGCCGTGGGGGGTCGTCGTCAGCGACATGTTGCCTCGACTGCCACTGCCGACGAAGATCGCGATCGAGGCGTTAGACCCGATCGATGTCGACGGCGGCGACGACGTCGTCCACAAGAAGGTGCTCGAGAGCCTGCAGGCGGGCGTGGACCGGCTGGCGGCCGAGCGTCGATTCCCGGTGATCGGCTAATGCGCGTCGAACGGCAGTGCGTCGTCGACGCCGATCGCGACGCCGTGTGGAAGGTGGTCAGCGACCCGGACTGCTATCCGGAGTTCATGGCCAGCCTCGAACGGTGGGAGCCGGCCGTCGAAGGCCCGGTCTCCAAGGGCGCCCGCTACACGGTGCACTGGAAGATCGGCTCGGTGCCGATCGGCGGTGTCGTCGAGGTCTCCGAGTTCGACCACGCCCACGACCTGGCGTGGATCGGCATTTCGGGCGTCTCGTTGCGCGGGAGGTTCCGGATCCGTGACTACGGCGACGGCCACACCAAGGTCATTTTCCGGCTGGCCTACGAATCGGCGGGCAGCCTGCTCGGCCTGATTGCCGACCGGGTGGCGTCGCGCCAGGTCGGCCGCAACATGAGCGAGACGCTAAAGAACCTGAAACGAATGGTCGAGCCCTAGCCAGGCGGCGTGCCTGCGCCGGGTGCGCCCGCGATCGGCACGACCGGCGTCGGGGTCACCGTTGTGATGCCGTTGGAGCCGACGGTGGGGCCGCCGGAGGGACCCATTGCTTGAAGCTGGTCGGCGGCCTTCTGGCTGCAGTCGAGCATCAGCAGCATGCGGCCGCGGCTGCCCCCGGTCATCTTCTGCTGATCGACCAGGCACTGCGCCTGCGGCAGCACGCTGCCGAACGAGCCGCCGAAGTACGCCTTGACACCCTGGCTCTTCAGGATCTGGAGCGCCTTGTTGTACGGCACGCCGACGACGTTGTACGAGCTCATGTCGGGTTGCGGTTGCGAAAGGGCCACGCCGGCGCCGATCAGAGCGGCCGAGCCTGCGACGACGAGGCCGCCGCTGAGCACAACGATCTTCTTCACGTGATCACTCCTAGGTCGGTGCGGTGCGAACATATCGCAGCCGTGACAAATGTGAAACCGCTGTCAGGTGGTGCAGCGTTACACGGGCGGGTGGACGATCCCTTTCATCGCGTCCGCGAGCGCCGCCGCCCGTGGGTCGGTGAACACCTCTTCTAGCTGCAGTTTTCGGCCATCGGGCCCCGTTAGCGGCACCCGCCAGTTCGGGTATTCGTCGGTGGTGCCCGGCTGGTTCTGGGTTCGTAGATCGCCGACGGCGTCGGCAAGCGACAGTGCCAGCAGTTTGGACGGTGTGCGGCCGAGATATCTATAGAGCGCCAGCACGACCTCGTCGACGCTTGTGTCGTCGCCGAGTAGCCCCACCCGGCGCAGTTCGGCCAGCCACCCCGCCTGTTGGGCCTGGTCACTGGCCAGTTCCTGGTCAGCAGGCCGGGTCAGCAGGCCGAGCTTTTCGCGCAGCCGCACGTGCTCACCAGCCAGGTAGCCCGCCGTCGGCGGCAGGTCGTGGGTGGTCACCGACGACAGGCAGTACTCGCGCCACTTCTCGGCAGCCAGCGGTCCGCCGCCACCGTCGCGGTCGGCCTCGAACCACAGGATCGACGTGCCGAATAGGCCGCGTTCGCGCAGATAGTCGCGGACCCAGGGCTCGACGGTGCCGAGATCCTCGCCGACCACAACGGCGCCGGCCCGGTGTGCTTCCAGCGCGACGATGCCGATCATCGCCTCGTGGTCGTAGCGGACGTAGGTGCCTTCGATCGGCGCGTAGCCCTTCGGGATCCACCACAGCCGGAACAGGCCGATGATGTGGTCGATGCGAACCCCGCCAGCGTGCCGCAGCACCGCGTTGACGAGCGCGCGGAACGGCTCGTACGCCTGTTCCACCAATTGATCGGGCCGCCACGGCGGCTGCGACCAGTCCTGGCCGAGCTGGTTGAACTCGTCAGGTGGCGCGCCCGCGGAGACGCCGAGCGCCAGCGCGTCCTGCAACGCCCACGCGTCCGCGCCGTTGGGATCCACGCCGACCGCGAGATCGTGCATGATGCCGAGTTCCATGCCCGCCTGAACGGCTGTGGCCTGCGCGGCGGTGAGCTGGTCGTCGAGCTGCCACTGCAGCCAGCGGTGAAAGTCGACGGCGTCGGCGTGCTCGGCGGCGAACTCGGCGACGGCCTTGTTGGACGGATGCTGCAGATCTTCGGGCCACCCGTGCCAGTCGCCGCCGTACTGCTCAGCGAGCGCGCACCACGTGGCGAAGTCGTCGAGGCTATGGCCTTCGCGCGCGCGGTAGGCGGTGTATGCCAACTCGCGCCCGGCGGATCGCTCGGCGAGGTAGACGCTTTCCAGCGCAGAGCGTTTGGCCTTCCACGCGGCGTCCCTGTCGATTCGCTTGGCGCGGTCGGCACGGGTCTGTATCTCCTTCTGTGCCTTGCGAAGGGTGCCTCGCGGTCGGGCGTAGACGAATTCGGAGATCACCTCTGGCCGCAGATATAGCGGGTTGACGAACCGGCGCGACGTCGGCAGATAGGGCGACGGCTCCATGGGCGCTGTGGGCGCTGCCGCGTGCAGCGGGTTGACCAGAATGAATCCCGCACCATGCCGGGCTGCCGACCACACGGCAAGGTCGGTCAGATCGGTCAAATCGCCAATGCCCCAAGATCGTTGCGAGCACACACTGTAGAGCTGGGTGGCCAGACCCCATGCGCGGCTGGGGCCAAGCCTTGCGGGCAGCTCCAGTGACGCGGGGGAGACGATGACGAGCGTGCTGGTGTCGGACGAGTCGACCTGAAGGTGCAGTTCGTGATAGCCCAGCGGCAGGTCGGCTGGCAATTCGAAGGTGGCTTCGCCGATCAGTCGACCGTCGAAATCAAAAGGGGGCCTGTTGTTTTCGAGCTGCCGCAGACCAGTGCGCACACTGCCGTCCTCCAGCCGCAGCCACAGACCGACGGTATCGCCGTGGGTGACGTGGACCCAGAACGCCGACGGTGCGCCGGACCTGCCGACGATCGTCGGCGGCAGCGAGCGTGCCCAGTAGTCGCGGTCGTATTCGCCGAGTGCCGCGATGCGTTCGTCCTCGGTGGCGGCTGGTACGCCGAGGGCGTCGAGCACCGCGATCAGCGTGGAATCGGTGACTCCTGCATGCCGACCGGTCCAGTCCACGTACTCGGTTGCGACGCCGTACAGGCGCGCCAACTCGACGAGCGAGCCGGGCAGGTCAGTCATGCCGCCCATCTTGCCCTGTTTTCTCCTGCTCCTCGCGTCCGCGGAAAATCAATCCACATCGCGGATCAACAAGTCGTCCCACGTGTCCCGTCGGACCACCAGCCGCGCATTCCCGTTGCGGGCGAAGACAACCGGTACCCGGCGTGCGCCGTTGTACTGATTGGACATCGTGTAGCAGTAGGCGCCGGTGACCGGCACCGCGACCAGGTCCCCGATCGCCGGCTCCTGCAACGGGACGCCGTCGACGAGCTGGTCGCCGGACTCGCAATGCCTACCGACGACGTTGACCAGCTCGCCGCCGCCAAGCCGGTTGACGATCGTCGCCTCGAAGCGCTGCCCGGTCAGCGACACCTCGAGGTTGTCGCCCATCCCGCCGTCCACCGCCACGTGGGTCACTTGGCCTGGTTGGCTGCCGCGCTTGATCGTCGTGACGCGGTACACCGTGCACGCGCTGTTGGCCACCATGCTGCGGCCCGGTTCGACGATGATGCGTGCACCGTCGGGCAGCAGCGCGCGGGCCTGGCTGACCATCGCGTCGGCGTAGTCGTCGAGGCTGGGCGGGTGCTCGTCGTAGGTATAGCGCACCCCGAGGCCGCCGCCGAGGTCGTAGACGTCGAATGTCCCCAGCTTCGCGATGGGCTCGACGGCCTGCGCGAGCTGTTCGACGTTGAGCAGTTGAGATCCGACATGGGTGTGCACGCCGTCGAGGCGCATCTTGGGGCTGCGCTCGATCCGCTTGATCGCGTCACGGGCGTCGTCGGGCAGCAAGCCGAATTTCGATCCTGCGTGGCCCGTCGCCTGCGAGGCGTGGGTGGCGGCCTCGACGCCGGGGATGACCCGCACCAGGCACGGTTGTCGATGCCCCGCAGGGACTATGCGCTCCAGCCGGTCGATGTCGTCGAAGTTGTCCACCACGACGAGACCGACGCCGTGTCTTACGGCCAGCTCGAGTTCCTCGTCGCTCTTGGCGTTGCCGTGCAGGACCAGCTTGGCCGGATCGGCGCCCGCCTTGAGCGCGGTGAGGATCTCGCCGCCGCCCGCGACGTCGAGGTGCAGACCCTCGTCGACCATGATGCGCTGAACGGCCGTGCACGGGAACGACTTTGACGCGAATGCCACGTCGCAACGTGGCCATCTCCCACGAAACGCGGCGAGGTAGTCGCGGGCCCGCTGACGCAGGGCGTCTTCGGAGACGACGATAGCCGGGGTGCCGAACTTCTCTGCCACATCGTCGAGTCGGCAGCCGCCGATCAAGAGGGTGCCGTCGTCGGCGAGCTCGGTTCCTGGCGGAAAGAGGCCGAGCAACTCGTCGGTGATCGCGTCGGAGTGGATCGTCACACGCTCAGCGTGCCACTCGGTCGTCGCAGTGGCTGCGCCTTCGGCGGCTTGCTACTCTGTCTGTAATGATCCCTACAGATGGTCGACCGACGCGGAAGCAGCAGCAGGGCGAGCAGTCCCGCGAGCTGATCCTCGACGCCACCGAACGGCTGATGGCCACCCGGGGATACGCCGCAACGTCGATCAGCGACATCCGCAAGGCGTGCGGGCTGCCGCCCAGCTCCATCTACTGGCATTTCGGCTCGAAGGAAGGCGTGCTCGCAGCTGCGATGCAGCGCGGCGCCGACCGGTTCTTCGCTGCGATCCCGACATCGGAAGACGCCGAGACGCAGCTCGCCGTGCTGTCGACTCTGCAAGCGCAGCACCCCGACTTTCTGCGGCTGTTCTACATGCTGTCGTTGGAGCGCGGCAACGATCCGGCGGTCGCCGCGGTGGTGCGCCGCGTCCGCGACACCGCAATCGCGCGGTTTCGCAACGCGATCACCCAGCTGCTGCCCGCCGACGCGCCGCCGTCGAAGGCCGACCGTGTCGTCACCGAACTCACCGCGCTCGCCGTCGCCCTCTCGGACGGGGTGTTCTTCGCCGACCACCTCGAACCGGATACCGACGTCGAGCGAATGTACTGGCGGCTGTCGCAGGCCATTACCGCGCTGATTCCGATTCTGTTGAAGGAGAAATGAACATGACGACGGCGATCATCACCGGCGCCAGCTCGGGCCTCGGCCTTGAATGCGCACGAGCGCTGCTGCGCAGCGACCCTTCCTGGCACGTCGTCCTCCCAGTCCGCGATGCAGGTCGCGGCGCCGAAGCGGTCAGGCAACTGGGCGAACCGCAGCGATGCACCGTGATGCCGATGGACCTCGCGTCGCTGGCCTCGGTGCGCGCCTTCATCGACAGCATCCGCGAAGTTCGTGCCGCCGGCCTTCCGCCACTGCACGCGATCGTGTGCAACGCAGGCGTCCAGGTGTCGAGCACGGAATGGACAGAGGACGGCGTCGAGATGACGTTCGGCGTCAACCATCTCGGCCATTTCACGTTGGTGCAGGGCCTTCTCGACGAGCTCGCACACCCGGCGCGGATCGTCGTCGTCAGCAGCGGCACCCACGACCCGACCAAGCACACCGGCATGCCTGATCCGAGTTACACCTCGGCCGCAGACCTCGCGCATCCCAGCGCCGATGAGTCTCCGGAGGGCCGCCGTCGCTACACCACCTCGAAGCTGTGCAACCTGCTCTTCACTTACGAGCTCGACAGGCGGCTCGGCCACGGCGGCCAGGGCGTCACGGTCAATGCGTTCGACCCCGGCTTGATGCCAGGCTCCGGGCTTGCCCGCGACTACCCGCCGATGCAGCGACTCGCGTGGCGCTATCTGCTGCCCGCGCTGCGGGTGTTGCCCGGTGTCCACAGCACCCGCACGTCTGGCCGCAATCTGGCCGCGCTTGCGAACGACCCCCGGTTCGACGGTGTCAGCGGTGGGTACTTCGACGAGCTGCGGCCGATCCAGTCGTCGCCGGACTCGTATGACCGAGGCAAGGCGCTCGACCTCTGGGAGACGAGCGAACGGCTGCTCGCGCAGGTGAGCTGACGGCCTTCAGGTTCGGAGCACGAGGATGACCGCGATCATCGTGGCGAATCCGCAGGTTGCCCAGCCGATCAGGGGAACGCCGAACGTGGCCGCGGGCACGACGCTTGCACCTGCCTTCAGGCGCATCCTGACGCGATGAGCCCGAGTGCGACTCAGCCACACCACGAGCAGCGCCAGCAGCACCGCCGTGATGGCCAGCGACGTTCGTCCGACGGCCAGTGGCCCACCCGGTCGCAACAGCGGGATCGCGCCACTGACGAGGAATCCGATTGCTGTGCGCTCCCAAGACAATTCGGTTCGCTCTGCCTGCAGGCTCGGCCTGCCCGGTTGCGCAGCCATCTCAGCTTCTGTGTAGAGCGGCGACAAGCACGACGAGTATCAGGATCGCCACCACCAAAACGGCCGCGGCGAGCACCACCGGCATCTTGCTCGGTGGCAGGTCCGCTCCCCGGCGCATCGCAGCTTGAACATGTTGCCAGCGCCGGACGGCCAGCGCCGCAAGCAGGCCGCCGCCCGCGGTGAGGACAAGACCGAGAGCGTGCCGCAATCCCGGGTATCCGAAAGTCGGGACCAGCTGAACCACGGCGACGCCGCCTGCGATCAGTGCGAGCGCGGTGCGGATCCAGGCCAGGAAGGTCCGCTCGTTGGCAAGCGTGAAGCGATAGTCCGGCTCTCGCGTGTCCTCGCTCGACTCCATGTGCCCACACACTAGAACTGCCGGATGGCCAGCGTCGGTAATGTCCGATACGTGGCGCAGGACCGGCGGGCGCGGATCGCGACCGCGGCGCTGTTCCTGACCAACGGCGCGATCTTTGCCAACCTGCTGCCGCGCTATCCCGAGATCAAGGCCGACCTTCACCTGTCCAACGCGGTGTATGGCGCGGCGGTCGCCGCGTTCTCCGGTGGCGCGCTGGTAGCCGGGCTTGCTGCCGCGACGCTGATCCGCAGGTACCGCTCGTCGCGGGTGGCGGTGGTTGGCACGATCGGCATCGCAGTGTTCGTCGTCGTCGCAGGCATGGCGACCACGCCGCTGCTGCTGGCCGCCGCGCTGTTCGTCGCGGGCGCCTCGGATGCGATCACCGATGTCGCGCAGAACGCGCACGCCCTTCGGGTGCAGCGCAACTACGGCCGGTCGATCATCAACTCGTTTCACGCGGTGTGGGCGGTCGGCGCGATAGTGGGCGGTTTGATGGGTGCGGCGGCGATCGCATTGCACATCTCCCGCACGACGCATTTGACGATCGCGGCGGTGATCTTCAGCGCCGTCGTCGTGGTCGCCTACCCGTATCTGTTGGACGGCGCCGACCATGAGGACCACCCGTCGGCACACGCTTCTGGCGGGGGAGGCGCGGGCATGGCCGTGTATGCGACGCTGCTGGCGCTGGTGGTCCTCTCGATCGCAGGAGCGACGGTCGAGGACGCCGGAAGTTCCTGGGCCACTTTGTATTTGCGGGACTCTCTCGGAGCACCGGGACCGGTCGCGGCATTCGGCTACGTTGCCCTTGTCGGTTTCATGTTCGTCGGCCGGCTGGTCGGCGACCGGCTTGTCGACCGGTTCGGCGAGCGCGCGGTGGTGCGGACCGGTGGGGTCATCACTGCGGCCGGAATGGGTTGTGCGCTGGCATTTCCCAGTGTGCCCGGCACGATCGCCGGGTTTGCGGCCGCGGGTCTTGGCGTCGCCACGCTGATTCCGGCGGCGATGCACGGGGCCGATCAGCTGCCCGGTATGCGACCCGGCACCGGTCTGACAGCGGTGACCTGGCTCATGCGTGTGGGCTTCTTCGGCGCGCCGCTGCTCGTCGGGGTCGTCGCCGACGCGACGAGCCTTCGGGTCGGGCTGTTGTCCGTACCGATTGCCGGACTGACGGCGGTGGCGCTGGCGGGCGCGCTCAGTGCGCGGCGCCGACCATCTCGATCGTGAACACGCCCGCCACGATCAGTGCGATGCCAAGCGCCATCACCAAGGTGAGCGGTTCGTGGAAGAGGAATCGAGCGACGACGGCGACCAGGGCGACACCGCAGGCGGTCCAGATGCCGTACGCAATGCCGACCGGCATCCCCATCGACAACGACAACGACAGCAGATAGAACGACGCGAGGTAGCCCGCGGTCACCGGCGCGATCCAGGCCTTCCGGCGGAAACCGTCAGAGGCGCGCAGCGACAACGTCGCGGCAACCTCAATCAGAATCGCGCACGCAAGCGCCCACCACATCACGGCTCGTCCGCGGCCGTCGCCCGCGATCCGAACTCGACGAGCAGCACGCCGGCGATGATCAGCCCAATTCCCGCAGCGATGGGCCAGGTGAATGCATCCCCGAATATCGCCGCGGCCAGCACGGCGGTGGCCGCGGTGCCCGACGCTCCCCAGATGCCGTATGCGACGCCGACCGGCATGCCCGCCCGCAGCACCATCGTCAGCAGCACGAACGAGCCGACATAACCAGCCACGACGAGCAGAAGCCACGCAGAATGGTCTTGGGATGCGCGCAAAGACAGTGTCGCCCCAACCTCGACCGCGATGGCCGCGAAAAGCAGCGCCCATGTCCGCACGCGACCAACCTATGCCACGCCCGTCAGATAGCGCGCCCCACCATCGGCGTCAGACAACGTGCCTGAGGTTTGCTGGTTGCTGACGGCGACGAGGCTGATCAGACGAGTTGTCGGTGCCCAGACGTAGCCTGAAACGGCTGTCTTCCATCGGCCCATGGAGTTGCCATGGCGAATCCCCAGCACTCTCTCATCGCTGTATTGCTCGACCGCTCCGGGTCGATGGAGTCCATCAAGTCCGACACCGAGGGCGCCGATTGAGACACCACCGATGCACTGTCCGCATTGCCTCCAGCAAAGAAAAAATTTTGCCTCCAGCAACCGCAATCGGCTACATGCCCGTACCATCATGTCCGATGACAGACATAAGCACGGTGGTCGACACTGAGCACGGACCGATCCGTGGCAGCAACGGCGGCCTGGCCAAGGTCTGGAAAGGCGTGCGTTACGCCGCCGTCCCGACAGGTGACCTGCGCTGGCGTGCGCCCGAACCTCCCAAGCCCTGGCGCGAGGTCGCCGATGCGACCTCGTACGGTCCGGTCTGCCCGCAACCGGTGGAGCCGCGCATCCCCATCGACCTCGGTGCGCCGCAAGGCGACGACTGCCTGAGTCTCAACGTCTGGGCACCATCGGATACCGCTGCGGGAGACCGGAAACCCGTGATGGTGTGGATTCACGGCGGCGCGTACATCTTCGGTGCGGCGAGCCAACCGCTCTACGACGGCGCCGTGTTGAGCGCAGGCGGCGACGTTGTGGTCGTGACCGTCAACTATCGCTTCGGAGCCTTCGGATTCCTCGATTTGTCCTCTTTTTCGACCCCGACACGGCGATTCGACTCCAATCCCGGCCTGCGCGACGTGATCCATGCCCTGCACTGGGTGCGCGACAACATCGCCGCATTCGGTGGCGATCCGAACCGGGTGACGCTTTTTGGGGAATCCGCGGGTGCCGGCATCGTCACCACCCTGCTGACCACCCCGGTCGCCGCGGGACTGTTCAGCGCAGCGATCGCGCAGAGCTCGCCCGCCACGTCGGTGTACGACGCAACAAGGGGCCGCCGGGTCGCCGAAGAATTCATCGGTGCGCTTGGCCTTGGGCCCAACGACGTTGACCGGTTGACCGATGTGCCTGCCGATGCAATCGTCGCAGCAGCCCGGGAGCTGTTCAACGACGTGCCGTTGCGCAGCCCAGGTCTGCTGGCATTCGCGCCGATCGTCGACGGCGATCTCGTGCCCGACTATCCCGTCAAGCTCGCGCGCGAGGGCCGCTCGCACCCTGTGCCGTTGATCATCGGCACCAACAAGCATGAGGCGGCACTGTTCAATTGGATGAAGTCGCCGCTGATGCCGATCACGCCGCACGAGATCCGGCGGATGTTCGCCGAGATGGCCGCCGAACAGCCCGACGTGCAGCTTCCGACTGAGGCTCAGATCGGGGCGGTCTACCGCAGCAGGCGCACCAAGACCAGGGGGATGGGTGTCGCGCGCGACGTCGGCTTCCGGATGCCGTCGGTCTGGCTGGCCGAAGGACACAGTGCTGTCGCGCCGGTGTACCTGTATCGATTCGACTGGTCCACCCTGATGCTGAAGGCGATGGGAATCGGTGCAACGCACGCCACCGAATTGCCCTACGTTTGGGGCAATTTGATCGCCGGGCCCAAGGACTTCACATTCAAACTGGGTGGGTTGAAGACCGGTGCGGCGGTGTCGACGCGGATGCGCGCCCGCTGGGTGAACTTCGCCGTCGAGGCGAAGCCCAAGGGCCTGCCCGGCGAACCGGAGTGGCCGCCGTATCACGAGTCCGACCGCGCCTGCCTGATCATCGACAAGCGGGACGCGATCGTCAACGATATCGATCTGCACATTCGTGCCACGTGGGGCAGCGCGGTGCTCAACCGCCGATAGTTGCCCGCGACGCCGTTGAATTCGGGGGCAGTACTTGACCTTCGTCGTCTCACTGGAGGCTATCTTCGCGGGGCTGGCGACCCTGGTGTGGTTGCTGGTTGTCACCGTGCCTCACGAGGAGGACACCAAGGCCGAAAGTTAGACTTGCCCGGGAGGTGTCATCTTGGACTGGGCTCACGCTTTCTCGGACGTGCTGCCGCCGCTGATGCATGATCCCGTGACGTTCGCGGTGCCATTCTTTCTGTTGCTGCTGATCATCGAGTGGGCCGCCGCCCGCAAACTGGCCCACACCGAGGCCGAGCAGGGGCCTGCCGGCGCCTACCTGCGGCCCGACGCGTGGGCCAGCATCTGGATGGGCCTGGTGTCTGTCGGGACCAGCGCGTTGCTCAACGGGATCGCCCTGCTTGGCTACGCTGCGCTCTACGTCTACTTCGCTCCCTGGCACCTGGCCGCCACCGAGTGGTACACGTGGGTGATCGCTATCGTCGGCGTGGACCTGCTCTACTACTGGTATCACCGGATGGCACACCGGGTCCGGCTGTTCTGGGCCACCCACCAGGCCCATCACTCCAGCCAGTACTTCAACTTCGCCACCGCACTGCGGCAGAAATGGAACATCAGCGGCGACGTGTTCCTGCGGGCTTTGTTGCCGCTCTTCGGCATTCCGCCCTGGATGGTGTTCGCCAGCTTCTCGATCAACCTCATCTACCAGTTCTGGATCCACACCGAGCGCATCGGAAAGCTCTGGCGGCCAATCGAATTCATCTTCAATACGGCGTCGCACCACCGGGTTCACCACGGCATGGACCAGCAGTACCTGGACAAGAACTACGGCGGAATTCTGATCCTGTGGGACCGGCTGTTCGGCAGCTTCCAGGAAGAGACCACGCGGCCGCACTACGGCCTCACCAAACAGGTGGATACGTTCAACATCTGGAAGCTGCAGACCCACGAGTATGTGGCGATCGCCCGCGACGTGCACACCGCGACGCGCTGGCGCGACCGGCTCGGCTACATCTTCGGACCGCCGGGATGGCTGCCTGCCGGACGTCGACTTGATGTTGACGAAACGGCGAAAGTTCGCACATAAGTCGACGCCCGACCGGGAAGTATGAACCGCATGGATGTCAAAGAGGTTCTGCTGCCAGGCGTCGGCCTGCGGTTCGAATTCGAGAACCACGACGGCGACCGCATCGGCGTCATCGCCAGGCGCACCGGTGACTTCGAGATCGTGGTGTATCCCAAGTACGACCCCGACCAGGCCCAACAAGTCTTCCGGCTGACCGAGGACGAGGCCGAGGCGCTGGCCCAGATTCTCGGCGCGCCGCGCATCGCCGAACGATTCGCCGACCTGACCCGCGAAGTGCCCGGCCTGCGGGCCGGCCAGGTTGTCATCCGACCCGGCGCCCCGTTCGTCGACAAGCCGCTCGGCGACACCCGGGCCCGCACCCGCACCGGCGCGTCCATCGTGGCGATCGTCCGAGACGATGAGGTCATCGCGTCGCCCGGTCCGTCAGAGACGCTGCGGGCAGGCGACGTGTTGGTGGTGATCGGCACCGACGACGGCATCGCAGGCGTCGAAGACATCGTGGTTCAAGGCTGACCGATGCAGGTATCGGCGACGCTGCTGCTCGAGCTCGGCGTCATCCTGACGGTGCTTACCGTGCTGGGCACTGCCGCGCGCCGATTCGCGCTGTCGCCGATTCCGCTGTACCTGGCGGCCGGGCTCGCACTCGGCGAGGGAGGCATCGCACCGATCCCGTCCGCCACGCAGTTCGTCAGCACCGGGGCGTCCATCGGCGTGGTGTTGCTGCTACTGACCCTCGGACTGGACTTCTCCATCGGAGAGTTCGCAAGCAGCCTGCGCCGCCACCTACCGTCAGCGTGGGTTGACCTGTTGCTCAACGCCGTGCCCGGTGCCATCGCGGGCTGGCTGCTCGGCCTCAGCGGTGTTGGCATCCTGGCCCTGGCCGGCGTCACGTACATCTCGTCCTCGGGTGTGATCGCGCGGCTGCTGTCCGACCTGCGCAGGCTGGGCAACCGGGAAACCCCGGCCGTGCTGTCGATCCTGGTGCTGGAGGACTTCGCGATGGCGGCGTACCTGCCGCTGCTGGCCGTGCTGGCCGCGGGCGGCACGTGGCTGGCCGCCCTGCTCGGCATGGCGATCGCCATCGCGGCGCTGACCCTGGCGTTCATCGCGTCCTATCGATGGGGTCATCACGTCGGGCGGATCGTTGCGCACCCCGACAACGAGCAGATGCTGCTGCGCATCCTCGGCCTGACGTTGATCGTCGCCGCGCTTGCCGAATTCGTGCATGCCTCCGCGGCGGTCGGTGCGTTCCTGGTCGGTCTCACGCTGACGGGTGAGTCGGCGCGCCGCGCGCGCATGGTGCTCAGCCCACTGCGTGACTTGTTCGCGGCGATCTTCTTCCTCGCCATCGGGGTGTCGGTGGACCCCGCCGATCTCATCCCGATGCTGCCCGCCGCCCTGGTACTGGCGGTGGTGACAGCAGGGACGAAAGTGTTGACCGGTCAGTTCGCCGCGCGCCGTGAGGGCGTGGCCCGTCCCGGTCAGCTGCGCGCAGGCACCGCCTTGATCGCCCGCGGCGAATTCTCGCTGGTCATCATCGGGCTGGTCGGCACGACGTTCGAAGACGTCGGCGCGGTGGCCACGCCCTATGTGTTCATCCTTGCCATGGTCGGGCCCGTGCTGGCCCGGTTCACCGGCACCGGCGGAAAACCGGTGCCCGCCCGCTGAGATTTGCGCCACGATGCGCGGCCACCCCGTAGTGTCCGCGATGTGGAGACGGTGTTTGATGCCCACGTCGATCCCGGCCTGGTCGAACGTTCGCTTGCGGCAAGCACCTTCGGCTCGATGTGGCTCGACATTCCGCGGCCGGAATACCCGAAGGCAACCGGATCGATCACCTGCGACCTGCTGGTTATCGGTGGGGGCTATACCGGGCTGTGGGCCGCATTGCATGCCGCCCAGCGAAATCCGGATCGCCGCATCACGCTCATCGAGGCCAATCGGATCGGCTGGGCCGCGTCGGGCCGCAACGGCGGCTTCGTCGACGCCAGCCTGACACACGGCCTCGAGAATGGAAAGACGCGCTGGCCCAACGAGATTGACACCTTGGAGACGATGGGCGTGCAGAACCTCGATGGGATGCAGGCCGACATCGAGTCGCTCGGACTCGACGTCGAGTGGCAGCGCACCGGCATGCTGTCGGTGGCCACGGAACCACATCAAGTCGACTGGCTCGCCGACGCGGCCGGCCAGGCCGAGGGGCTGTTCCTGGGGCTCGACGAAGTCCGCGACGAGGTTCATTCCCCGACCTACCTCGCGGGCCTGTACAACCCAGACACGACTGCGATCGTGCATCCGGCCAAGCTGGTGTTCGAACTGGCCCGCGCCTGCCGGGACGCCGGTGTGCAGATCTACGAGCACACCAACGCGCAACGCATCGAATCCGCGATCGCCGCGCTGCGCGTCGAGTGCGGTGCGGCGATCATCACGTGCCGCAACGTCGTGCTTGCGACGAATGTCTATCCGAGCCTGCTGAAGCGCAACCGGCTGCGCACCGTCCCGGTGTACGACTACGTGCTTGCCACCGAGCCGCTTACCGACGCCCAGCTCGAACGCGTCGGCTGGCGGCACAGACAGGGAATCGGCGACTGCGCCAACCAATTTCACTACTACCGCATGACCGTGAACAACCGGATCGTCTGGGGCGGCTACGACGCCGTCTACCACTTCGGCCGCAAGGTCGACGGCCGCTACGAGGACCGGGCGGCCACCTACCGGCGGCTGGCCGCACACTTCTTCATCACCTTTCCCGCCCTCGACGATGTCCGGTTCACCCATCGCTGGGCGGGCGCCATCGACACCAACACCCGGTTCTGCGCGCACTGGGGGCTGGCACGTGACGGCCGGGTGGCCTATGCCAACGGGTTCACCGGACTCGGTGTGGGTGCGGCGCGGTTCGCCGCGGACGTGTGCCTCGATCTCCTCGACGGCGAGCCGACGTCGCGCACCGAATTAGAGATGGTCCGTCGGCGACCGTTGCCGTTTCCGCCGGAGCCGCTGGCCAGCATCGGTATCCAGGCGACGAGGTGGTCGCTGGATCGCGCCGACCACTCGGCCGGGCGGCGCAACATCCTGCTGCGCACGCTGGATGCGTTGGGGCTCGGGTTCGATTCCTGACTCGTAATGACTCGAAATGCCCTAGGCCACAGCCAAGATCAGTAAGCTCAGCCGGGATCAAGCGGAAAGGGGCCACGACATGAGCGACAGGCTGATGAAGGGCGAGAAGCTCGAACGCGGGCAATCGCTGACATCACGCAATGGGGCGTACACGTTGACGTTGCAGGATGACGGCAACCTGGTGCTCGGCGCGGGCAGCGAGGCCGTATGGGCGACGGGCACCAACGGTCAGGACGCCGAACGCCTCGAGGTGCAAGAGGACGGCAACTGCGTGCTCTACACGTCCGACAAGCCGATCTGGCACACCGATACCAAGGGCGCCAAGGACGTTCGCCTGCTGCTGCAGGACGACCGCAACCTTGTGCTGTACGGGTTCGACGGACCGGCATGGTCGTCGAAAACGCAGACCGATGAAGCGCCCCCGCCACCGCCGGCCGAGGCGGCACCGGAAGTGGTCCCCGCCGCGGCCGAGGAACCGCTTCCCGCGGCAGAGCCCGAACCGGCACCTGCGCCGCCGCCTCCTCCTCCGCCGGCTGCACGGACATACACAGTCGTGTCCGGAGACACGCTGTGGGCGATCGCGGAGCGCTTCTACGGTGATGGCAGCAAATACCAGGTGATCGCCGACGCCAGTGGCATCTCCAACCCTGACCTGATTCACCCCGGCGACGAGCTGACCATTCCGTAACTGAGCGACGGAGTCGTTTGGGCCTGAACGTAATTGGGTCACTCGCCGTTGGCCAAACGTTTGAATTGCGGCGAGCGGAACGGCATACATGCGGGCGCTGGGTCAGTAGGCTCGCTCGCATGGGAGACACACTTACCGAAGGACAGAAGCTCGAAAAGGGCGGATCGCTGACATCCATCAACGGGGCGTACACGCTGACGCTGCAGGACGACGGCAACCTGGTGCTCGCGGCGCGCGGCCAGTCGGTGTGGGCGACGGGCACCAACGGCGAGAACGCCGAACGCCTCGAGGTGCAAGAGGACGGCAATGTCGTGCTCTACACGCCGGACAAGCCGATCTGGCACACCGATACCAAGGGCGCCAAGGACATCAAGCTCGTTCTGCAGGACGACCGCAATGTAGTGCTGTACGCCAAGGACGGGCCTGCCTGGTCGTCGAAGACGGAAACCGCCGATCCGCCCGCGCCAGAGGCTGAGGCGCCCGACGTCGCTCCCGCGGCAGAAGAAGCCCCCGCCCCCGCGCCAGAGGCGGAGCCCGCCGCGCCGCCACCACCGCCCCCGCCGCCCGCTGTGCAGACATACACAGTGGTCTCCGGTGACACCCTGTGGGCGATCTCGGAGCGCTTCTACGGTGACGGGAGCAAGTATCAGGTGATCGCCGACGCCAGCGGCGTCTCCAACCCCGACCTCATCCACCCGGGTCAGGTGTTGA
>JAVXWV010000380.1:0-2561 GCA_032230775.1 Mycobacterium sp.
CACGCCTCGTCGAGGGTGTAGCTCAGCCGCGGTTGGTCGGCGAGCTCGTCGAGTGTGCGGGCCTGATCGAGCCCGAACCGACCGACCCGGGTGCGCCGCAGCGCGGTGAGATGCCCACCGACACGCAAGGCGGCGCCGACATCACGCGCCAGCGCGCGGATGTACGTGCCGCTCGAGCAGTCGACCTCGACGTCCACGTCGACGAGACCGTCATGGTGTCGGATGGCCAGCACGTCGAACCGGTCGATCCGGACATCGCGCGACGCAAGTTCGACGGTCTGGCCTTCGCGGGCCAGCTGGTAGGCGCGCTTGCCGCCCACCTTGATCGCGCTGACCGCGGACGGCACCTGTGCGATGTCACCCCGAAGCGCTGCGACGGCCACACCGATCTGCGCGTCGGTGACGTCCACTGCCGAAACGGTCTGTAGGACTTCACCTTCGGCGTCCTCGGTCGACGTGGTCTGGCCGAGCCGAATGGTCGCGGAATAGGACTTGTCGGTGGTGGTCAGCAGACCGAGGATTTTGGTGGCGCGTTCGATCCCGACGACGAGCACGCCGGTGGCCATCGGGTCGAGGGTGCCCGCATGCCCCACCTTGCGGGTGCCGAAGATGCGCCTGCAGCGGCCCACCACATCGTGGCTGGTGATGCCCGCCGGCTTGTCGACCACGACAAGGCCAGCGTCGGTCATAAGACGATCGCCGTAAGCGCCAGGCCGTCACGCACCGACCAGCGGCCCGAAAGTATCTCCAGCGGCGGTCCGAACTCGGCGGCGGGATCGATGAGGATGCGCGATTCGAACCGGCCCGCGGTTCCGCTGTCGTCGACGTCGAACGTGATGTGGGCATCTTCGAAGCCGAGCCAGCGGTGCGTCACCGGAAACCACGCCTTGTACGTCGCCTCCTTGGCGCAGAACAGGATTCGATCCCAGTGCAGACCGCCGGGCATCGCCTGCAGTTCGGCTCGTTCCTTCGGAAGGCTGATCGCGCCGAGCACACCCTCCGGCAACACGTCGTGCGGTTCGGCGTCGATGCCGACGGAGCGCACCTCGGCCCGCCTGCCGACGGCGGCGCCGCGGAAGCCCGTGCAGTGGGTGAGGCTGCCGACGACGCCGTCGGGCCAGCAGGGTTCACCCTTGTCCCCCTTGAGGATCGGCACAGGCGCAACGCCCAGTTCATCGAGTGCCTGACGGGCGCAGTACCGCACGGTGATGAATTCGTTGCGCCGCTTGGCCACCGACTTCGCGATCAGTGGTTCTTCTTCGGGCATCGGTGCCAGTTCCGGTGGATCGTCATACATTTCGGCCGCGGCCAGCGCATCGATGCCGGGCAGCACGCCGGACAGCAGAGTCGCAACGATCGTCATCTCGCTTGCCTGTCCTTGATGCGCTGCTGCACCTTTTCGACGTGGTCCTTCATCTCCTGCGTGATCTGGAAATGCCCGCCGAATTCGTTGAGGTAACCGGGCGCATACTTCGGATCCGGCAGGATCTGCCGCAACCACCGGAATGGTTTGCGGCGCCGCCATTCCCGGGGATAGCCGACGGACACCTCTTCGTGGCGAACGTCGTCGTACCACGTGGTGCGCGGGATGTGCAGATGACCGTAGACAGAACACACGGCGTTGTAGCGGGTATGCCAGTCGGCGGTGGCGGTGGTGCCGCACCACAGCGAGAACTCCGGATAAAACATCGCATCGCACGGCTCGCGAACCAGCGGGAAGTGGTTCACCAGCACGGTCTGGTCCATCCAGTCGAGGTCCTCGAGCCGCTTGCGGGTGTAGGACACCCGGTCGCGGCACCACGCATCGCGGGTGGCGTAGGGCTCCGAGGACAGAAGGAACTCGTCGGTGCCAACCACGTTTCGCTCCCTGGCGATGGCCAGCCCCTCGGCCTTGGTCGCCGCCCCATCCGGGAGAAAGGTGTAGTCGTAAAGCAGGAACATCGGCACGATGGTCGCGGGGCCGCCTTCCTCGGTCCACACCGGAAACGGGTGCTCGGGGGTGATGATGCCCATCTCGTCGCAGATGTTGACGAGGTAGTCGTAGCGGGCCTTGCCAAAGATCTGCATCGGGTCGCGGTTGGTGGTCCACAGTTCGTGGTTGCCTGGTACCCAGATGACCTTGGCGAACCGTTTGCGAAGCAGGTCGAGCGCCCAGTGGATCTCGTCGGTACGTTCGCCGACATCCCCGGCGACGATCAACCAGTCGTCGGGTGTGGACGGATACAGGGACTCGGTCACCGGCTTGTTGCCCGTGTGACCCGTGTGCAAGTCGCTGATCGCCCACAGTGTGGGTCGGCGGCCGTCACGTGTCACAGCCGACCAGCCTACTTGCGAAGCCATCCGCGCTCAGACCCGCAACTAGAACAGGTTCTCGTTTCCACTTCGGGCCCGTGTAGCGGGCCGCTACACTCCCCCGCAGGGTCGGACCGACGTAAAGGGGTTTGATGGCCACCAAACTGCGCGTCCTTTCGGCGCTGTGCGCGCTGGTCGCGGCGGTGATCGTGGTCTGGCAGACCAACCCCGCCCGCCCGGTCGCTGCAGGCAGTGTCGAGCTGCGCTCC
>JAVXWV010000160.1:0-10127 GCA_032230775.1 Mycobacterium sp.
CGCAGAACGAGCATCGCAATTCGAAGTTCGTTGTCGGCATAGCCAGCTTTCCGGTGTCAGGGATCTCCTGACAATAGGTTGTCAGGTTACCCCTGACACCCGCGACGGCGTCGCATTTCGGTTTAGACGGCGCCGCATCAGGGCATCCGCCGAATTAGCGAGTTCGTCAAAAGTCTGACAGGACCCGACCAAACGAAGGAGCCGAAATGGCTACCAACAACATGATCTGGATCATCGTCGCCGTCATCGCCGTGATCGGCGTCGTCGCCGTGCTGGCGGTCCTGGCACGCAACAGAAGGCGGCATGCGCAGGCCGAACACATTCGCGAAGAGGTTGGCCGCGAGACCCAGCGAGTCGAGAAGCGCGAGGCATTCGCCGACGAAACACAAGCGAAGGCACGTGCAGCCCGGGCCGAGGCCGAGGCGAAGGCAGCGGAGGCGGCCCGGCTCGAGGGAACGGCCGCATCACATCGCGACGCTGTGAACACTTCCCGCGAGGACCTCGACGCCCTGCGTGAACGCGCTGACGCCCTCGACCCCAAGCGCAGCGATGCGGACGGGCCCAAGGTCGATGTCGATGCTCCCGATGAGACCGGGCAAAGGCAGACCGAAACGCCGAGCACCCAACAGCGGCATCGGTTGTAGACACAGCTCAGTTCGGTGGCGTCCAGGACACCGGCAGCCGCTTGATGCCGTGAATGAACGGCGACAACAGCCGGGCCGGCTCTTCTGTGGCCTGGATGTCGGGTATCTGGCGGTGAAGTTCCTCGAACAGCACGTTGATCTCACGGCGGGCCAGGTTGGCGCCGAGGCAGAAGTGGGCCCCACCACCGCCGAAGCCGGCATGCGGATTCGGTGTGCGGGCGACGTCGAACATCCACGGATCAGCGAATTTTCCCTCGTCACGGTTGGCCGAGCAGTACCACAATGTCGCCTTGTCACCCGCCGCCATCTTCACGCCGCTCAGTTCGCAGTCCTCGGTCAGGGTGCGGCGCATATAGATCACCGGCGACGCCCACCGCACGATCTCTTCGACCGCCGTGGGCGCCATCGCCTCGTAGTCGACCCACCATTTCGCACGCTCATCGGGATAGCGGGTCAGCGCGAGCACCCCGTGGCTGATCGCATTGCGGGTGGTCTCGTTGCCTGCCACGACCAGCAGGATGAAGAACGACGCGACCTCGGCCGACGTCAACCGCTCGCCATCGACTTCTGCCTGCACCAGCGACGTCGTCAGATCCTCGCGCGGGTTGACCCGGCGGTCCTCGGCGAGCGCAGTTGCGTATGCGCCGATGGCCATCGAGACCTTGACGAACTCCTCGTAGTCGGTGGCGATGTCCTTGTCCCCGAATCCGAGAAGCACGTTGGTCCAGTGGAACATCTCCTGGTGGTCTTCTTCCGGGATGCCCATCATGTCGCAGATCACCTGCAACGGCAGTGGGCCCGCCAGCTCCGCCACCGCGTCGCCCGCGCCGTCGGAGTGCTCCGCGATCATCGTCTCCACCAGCCGGCGTGCCCTGTCGCGCACCGAGACCTCGGTGCGTGCCACGACCTTCGGGGTGAACGCCCTGCTGACGATGTTGCGAAGGCGCAGATGCCGCGGATCGTCCATCACGATCATCGACCCGAAGAATTCCGACAGCTCGGGGTTGCCGTCGTTGATGACGATGCTTGGGCTCGAGCTGAAGATCTGCGGATGACGGCTCGCGTACCAGACGTCGTCGAACCTGGTCACCGCCCAGTGGCCGGCACCTGGCTGAGCCGCCGGCGTGTCGAGTGGTTCGTGAAACGAGATAGGCGCTTCGCGGCGCAAAGTGGCGAACGCGCCGTCGCGCAGGTCATCGTCCTGGACCCAGAATTTCCACGCGCCGAGGTCGATATCGGCCAGCGGCACATCTGGGGGAGCCGATCCGTTCACCCGCGTCGCGATACCCACATGCCCGAGCGTAGGTTCCGGGCCGAGCCGCCGTCACGGATTTCTGAAACATGTTCCAATCGGCTATCCGGCGTGATAGCACCGAACGGTGCGCAACCCACATGCAGGGCAACCATTTACGACCTCTGACGTCCAGATCGCGGAGGCGTTGCTTGACGTCAGCATCCCGACGTTGATGTTGTCCCTGGTCCACATGTCCAGCGACCCCGGCCTGATTCGCGGCGAGCTCAAGCCCGCGGGGCTGTTCCTCAACGAGGTGCAGGGCTACATGTCCGAAGAGGACAAGGCCACGGTGCGCAAGATCGCACTAGAGGTGATCGCAGGCTACCGCGATCGCGGCTGCCCGGAACCCGAGCCGATCGGCCCCGAGCTGTTGCAGGAGATGATGCAGTGGCTCGTCTGCGAGCCGGTTCCGCCCGAGTACGTGCCGATGCTGCTCGAGGAGATGGAGCTCGACGGCAGAGATCGTCGAGCCGCCCGGTCCACCAGGAAGCCTGCCGACGACTTCCCCGTTGTGGTGATCGGCTGCGGGGAATCCGGTCTGCTGGCGGGCATTCGGCTGAAAGAGGCAGGCATTCCGTTCACGATCGTCGAGAAAAACGCAGGCGTCGGTGGGACGTGGTGGCAGAACACCTATCCGGGTGCCCGCGTCGACGTCGGCAATCACTTCTACTGCTACAGCTTCGAGCCGACCGATCAGTGGACGCACTTCTTCGCCGAGCAGCCCGAGCTGCAGGCCTACTTCCAAACCGTGATGGACCGCCACGACATCGGCGGGCACGTGCTGTGGGAGACCGAGGTCACCGAGGCGTCCTGGGATGACGCCTCCGCCACCTGGACCGTGTGCGCCCGCGACCCAAACGGCGCGACGACCGAGCTGTCAGCGCGGGCGGTCATCAGCGCGGTCGGACAGCTCAACCGCCCCCACCTTCCGGCCATCGACGGGCAACAGGATTTCGCAGGGCCGGCTTTCCACTCATCGGAGTGGGATCACGCCGTCGACGTGCGCGGCAAGCGGGTCGCGATGATCGGCGCGGGCGCCAGCGGATTCCAGATCGCACCCGCCGTCGCGGGCGATGTCGACCGTCTCACCGTGTTCCAGCGGACCGCTCAGTGGATGTTCCCGAACCCGAACTACCACGCCGAGGTGGGTCCCGGCGTGCAGTGGGCGCTTCGGCACCTGCCGTTCTACGGCCGGTGGTACCGGTTTCTGCTGTTCTGGCCGGGCTGCGACAAGGGTCTCGATGCCGCGCGGGTTGACGCCGACTACCCCGACCAGCAGAAGGCGGTCAGCGAGATCAACGAGATCACCCGCATCATGTTCACCGAGTGGATCAGCAGCCAGGTCGGCGACGATCCCGAGCTGCTCGCCAAGGTGGTGCCCGACTACCCGGCAACCGGCAAGCGCACCCTGCAGGACAACGGCAGCTGGCTGCGCACGCTGACACGCGACAACGTCGAGTTGGTCAGGACTGGCATCGACCGCATCGAATCGGACGCGGTGGTCACCGAAGACGGCGAACGGTACCCGACCGACGTCATCGTGTACGCCACGGGGTTTCAGGCCAGCAAGATCCTGTGGCCGATGGCCATCACCGGGCGCGACGGTGAAATCCTCAGCGAGCGTTGGGGTGAGCGTCCGGCGGCGTACCTTGGCATCACCATTCCCGGGTACCCCAACTTCTTCTGCATGTACGGTCCGGGCACCAACCTCGCGAGCGGCGGGAGCCTCATCTTTCACTCCGAATGCCAAATGCGCTACATCACACAGTGTTTGGAGATTCTCATCGCGGGAGGATACAAGTCGATGGAGCCTACCGACGAGAAGACGGCGGACTGGCGCGACCGCAGCCAGGCCGAGATGCGCACGATGGTGTGGTCACAACCCTCGATCAAGCACTCGTTCTACAAGAACAGGTTCGGCGAGGTGTACGGCCTGAGCCCGTGGCGGCTGGTCGACTACTGGACGTGGACCCGCCAGCCGGATCCGGATGACTTCGTATTACGTTAAGCCAGTTCCCAATTCATGTTCTTGGCGAACGTCTTCGCGTCGTCGGAGATGGTGCCCAATTCGTGGCAGCGCTGGATGTAGGCCTGAATCATCATTAGAAAATTCATCGGGTTGTACGCGTCCTCTTCGTAGCTCCACTTGCCGTCACCGGCGTAGTGCAGAACGGTGATGACCTCCGCCCCGTGGACGCTGCCGTCGCCGGGATCCTTCATGGTGTTCACGTTCTTGAAGATGACCCAGCCCTTCTCGACGTCGATCGAGTACCACGGCACCGGGTAGACGGGCATCTCGCTGCCGGGAAAGATGTTCATCTGGTTAACGATCCAGTCGCGAATCGCGTCGCGGCCGGTCATGTCGCCCAACGCGTGCTCATGGTAGGTCGCGTCCTCGGTGAACACGTCGGCGTAGCCGGCCCAGTCCCACGTCTTGCCGACCTCGACCACCTTCTCCTGATAGCGAGCCCACGCCTCTTCGAGTTCCTCGCGCGACCATCTATTCGTGGAAGACACCACCGAAGGCTCCTTCTGCTCGACTCCGTATTCCGTTAAGCCAGTTCCCAATTCATGTTTTTGGCGAACGTCCGGGCATCATCGGAGATGGTGCCAAGCTTGTGACAGCGCTGGATGTACTCCTGCACCATCGGGATGAAGTTCGTCGGGTTGTACGCGTCTTCTTCATTGCTCCACTGACCGCCGCCCCCGTACCGCAGGATCGTGATGCACGGCGCCTCGTGGATGCTGCCGTCGCCGGGATCCTTCATGCGGTTCATGATCTCGCTGAACACCCAGCCCTTCTCGACGTCGATCGAGTACCACGTGACCGGGTAGAACGGCATCTCGCTGCCGGGGAAGGTGTTCATGGTCGAGGCGATCCACTCGCTGATCTGCTGGCGGCCCGCCATCTTGCCGTAAAGGTGCTCGGTGTAGGTCGCGTCTTCGGTGAACAGCTCGCCATAGCGGGCCCAATCCCACGACTTTCCGATCTCGACCACCAAGTCCTGATGACGCTGGAACGTCTCCTCGATCTCCTCACGTGAGAACTGGCGCATCGACGACTCCTTCGTTCGCTGGTGAAAACTAGAACCTGTTCTACCAAACCGAGCGGCACGCCGGAGCCGATTCAGGACACCGTCAGCGTGCGCACCCGTGGCCAGATCTCGTCCCAGGACTGCCACTCACCGAACACCGCTGTGCGGTCGCGCTGCGCGTGCGGGCAGAGCGCGTTAGGCCGGCAACCACCGCAGCGCAGGCGGTCGCCAGCACAGCGGGGCAGACGCAACTCGATCAGCGAACCGGGTGCGATTCCGTCTGCCAACCCGGCCGGCGCGGGCGCCAACGGCGGTTGATCGGCCGATCCCCACTCGAGGTGACGGCGGCCGATGGCAAACATGTACACCTCTTCGAACCAGTAGTCATCGCCGAATCCGCTTGGATTGCAATGCAATACGGCAGTTATGGCCGCGATTGGGACCCGACGTCTGCGGCGAACGGCACGCTGCACTGACCCCGGAATGGTGTGGTCTGCCCTGCGGTCACGTTACTGTCGAGGCCATGGCACTTGCTATCGACGCACAGGTGTTGGCGGAATTGGCGCCCCTGCTGGACGCGATCGGAGAAGCCGAGCAGCCGGCGATCGGCGACGTCGAGAGCCGGCGGGTCAACGGCCACCGGATGTTCGACTATGTCGCAAGCACATGGGAACCGGTTGCAGGTGTCCATGCCGACAGGCACACGCTGACGACCGCGGACGGCGCCACATTGGACCTCGATTGGTATCACACATCGACCGAACAGCCTGGCAGTGCGGTGCTCTATCTGCACGGCGGGGGCATGATCTTCGGCCTCGAGCACCTCGGCCGCGTATACGACCTGGCGGTGCGCGATTACGTCGCGACGTCTGGCGTTCCCATGCTGGTGGTGGACTACCGGATCGCCCCTGAGCATCCTCATCCCACGCCGGTCGAGGACTGCTATGCGGCACTTCGGTGGCTCGCCGACAGCGCCGCGACGCTGGGCATTGACCCCGCACGCATCGGTGTGATGGGCGATAGCGCAGGGGGCGGCTTGGCGGCGGGTGTGAGCCTGCTGGCCCGTGATCGCGGCGGCCCGCCCATCGCCCAGCAGCTGTTGATCTACCCGATGCTCGACGATCGCACCCACACACCCGGCCCGCACCTGGTGCCGTTCTTGACCTGGACCTACGACGACAACGTCACCGGCTGGGCGGCGCTTCTCGGCGACACCGCAGGAACCGACGCGGCGTCGCCGTACGCCGCGCCCGCCCGCGCCACCGATCTGACCGGTCTGCCCGACACCTACATCGACATCGGCGACCTCGACATCTTCCGCGACGAAGACGTCACCTATGCGCAACGGCTGTCCGACGCGGGGGTGGCGACCGAGCTGCACCTGCATCCCGGGTGCCCACACGCGTTCGAGGCGCTGGCGCGCGGAGCGGACGTTTCACAACGAGCAATCGGCGATCGTGTGCGTCGCCTGCGTACCCTCTAATCACCGCAAAACGCCGACGCACCAACGGTATCCGTTTGGTAACGTCACCCCCTTCATGGCCGATATCCGGGTAGGAGCAGACGTTTGCATTGCTCCCGTTATGGAATGAATAGCGACGGCCCGACGTCGGAATTAGACGGTCGGGCCCGCAAGGTAGGAGTTAATCAACGATGAGGCTGTCGAAGGTTGTGTCAGCAGCCATGATCGTCGGTGCACTCGGCTTCGGGGCCCTCGGGCCCGGCGGAGCGGTGGCGTCGGCCGACCCGGTTGTACCCGCGCCGCTGAAGCCCGGGCATGACGATTTTTGCCCACCTTGGTGTGGCAACGGCAATGGACACGGCAATGGCAACGGCCATGGGAATGGGCCGGACTGGAAGCAATGGGACGGTGACAAGGGTCCGTGGTGGGCCAACAACCGCCACGAATGGTGGAACGACAACAACGGCGCGCCGCCTTGGGGCTGGGGCCCGCCGCCGGCGTATCAATGGGACGGCGGCCCTCCGCACCCGTTCAACTACTGGGGCTACAACGCTAACCCGGTCTGGGATGACGGCTTCCGTCAGTGGGGAATCTGGTTGTTCGGCCAGTGGATCCCGGTCTTCGGCATCGGCGTCCAGTAACCGACCCGTTCACGCACCCTCGGGCGCCTCAACTACGGCCTTGATGCGCTCGAGGGTCGTGCGCATGTCACGGACGTTGCGCCGCTGACGCAGCTGGCCGCCCAGCACCGAGAACAGCTTGCTGAACAGGCTGTCCGGCATCCGGAACGACTCGGTCACCTCGGTGCCACCGTCGACCGGGGTCAACCTGTAGTGCCACGTGTTGGCCGCCGTATTGCCGACCAGCACGTCGAAGCCGAATTCCCGACCGGGCTCGCAGGCGGTGACGCGGCAGGTGGTCCAGTACACCGGGCCGATCTCATTGCGCTTCACGTGCCCGCGGAAACGCGCGCCCAATGCTGGGCCGGTGGCACCGTCGAGCCATTCGGACTCGAACACCTCCGGCGAGAACCGACCGGTGTTGCGGACGTCGGCGATGAGATCCCAGACCTTGTCGGCAGGCGCCGACATGGTGACCGTCGCTGAACCCTGCATGGCTACACCTCTTTCTGCAGTCGGACAAATCGTTTGCTGCCAACCACTTTCAGGTATCCTCCTGGTTTCTTGGGCATCATGGTCAATGATCGATCGCATAGATGTGGTCCGGCGTTAGCTACTTGGTGATGGCGCTTGCCAGCGCGGTGCTGGCCTCGCCGCCTTGATACTCGCCGTCCGTGTTGATCAGGATGACCAGCGTGGTCTGCTTCTGCGGCAGGTACACCACGACGGTTTATAGCCCGGCAGGCTGCCGTTGTGCCCAATCCACCCGCCGAGGTTGAAGATGCCACCCGTATCCGTCCTGCGGCGGCGGCCGCTGCTTCACCGCTCGCGCTCAGCGGATTCATCCTCCGGCAGATCGTGCCTCACGACCCGCACCTGACCACGGGCCAGGCATGCCGCGTAGCCATGGAGCTTGCCGTAGAGCTCCCAGGACGTGCGGCGCTCGTCGCTGTGCGCATGGACCTCGTGTCCGTCGGAGAACCGTAGATGCAGACTGCCGTCCTCATCCCAACTCGCGTGGGTGCATGTTGATCCGGCGAAGTCGAACAACGCTCGATGCTCGGCCTTGGCCGCTCTTGGATCGATGAGCACTACCTCTTCATCATCACGCGGGGTCTGCGGCAGGGTCAGGTAGAACGGGATCGCGATGACGAGTTCGTTGTCGTCGAGGTTCAGTACCAAACCGTGACGGAACATGATCCGCTGGACCATGCATCCCCGGATCCACGGTTGGCTCATATTTTAACTCTGGCCCGTCTCGCAACTGCGCACAAGGCCTTGAGTCCCCGTTTCCGTAGCATCGGCGAAGGGGCCTGGAGGTGGGCGTGAAGATTCGGTTCGGCATTGGGCTTGGAGCGGACACCGGTCCTGAACAACTGGCGGGCATCGTCGACCATCTGGAGGCGACCGGCGTCGATTCGCTGTGGTTCTCGGAGTTGGTGTACTCGAAGGCGGTCGATCCGTTCGTCGGGATGGCCTACGCACTGGCCAGAACCACGAATCTGAAGGTCGGCACATCTGTCGCAGTGCTTCCCGGCCGTCATCCCGTGCTGGTGGCAAAACAGCTGGCATCGCTGGCCGGCCTTGCGCCCAAGCGAGTCCTGCCGGTGTTCGGCCTGCGGTCGGCGATTCCCGCGGAACGCGAGATCTTCGTGGTGCCGGACGGGCAACGCGCCGCCGTCTTCGACGAATCACTGCAACTGCTGAGATCGGTTCTGGAGCAACAAGATGTCGCGTTCAATGGCGATTATTTCGCGGTCAGTTCCGCCGATGTCGAACCGCGACCGCTCAAGCCGCTCGACATCTGGCTGGGCGGATCCGCCCCGGCGGCGTTCCGCCGCATCGGCCAGCTTGGCGACGGGTGGCTCGGCAGCTTCCTCACCCCCGAGGAAGCCCGCGGTGGTCGCGAGCGGATCCAGAGCGCGGCCGCCGAAGCGGGTCGCGAAATCGAACCCGACCACTTCGGGATCAACATCGCGGTCTGTGACGGCGAAATGTCGGACGGATTGGTTGCCGCGGTCAAGCGGCGCAGGCCCGACGTCAATCCCGCCGACCTCATCGCGGGCGACTGGCCGCACCTGCACCGTCAACTCGACGCCTATGTGGCGGCCGGGCTGACCAAGTTCGTGATCCGGCCCGCCCAGCAGACGAACCTCGACGACTTCATCGATCGTTTCGTGGCGGAACTCGTGCCGCGGCAGAACTGACATCCGAGACGTGAACCGTAGCGGTCCTGCCGCCGTGTTTAGAGAAGTGTGTGGCTACGGCCACTCACTCGGTGCAACTTGACGGCAGGAGATGGCGGATGGGTATTCGATTCCGGCGCATGATCAGGTCGATCGCAGGAGGCATGGTGGTCGCCGCCCTCGCGTTGGCCCTGGTGAGTCCACCCTCGGCGGTCGCCGACGACCGGCTGCAGTTCACAGGGACGACGCTGTCCGGTGCGCCCTTCAACGGTTCGAGTCTCGTCGGCAAGCCCGCGGTGCTGTGGTTCTGGACGCCGTGGTGCCCGTTCTGCAACGCCGAGGCACCCAGTGTCAGCCAGGTGGCGGCGGCCAATCCGAAGGTGACGTTCGTCGGTGTCGCGGCGCGCTCCGACGTCGCGGCCATGCAGGGCTTCGTGTCGAAGTACAACCTCAACTTCACCACCCTCAACGACGCCGACGGGTCGATCTGGGCCCGCTACAACGTCCCGTGGCAGCCGGCGTATGTGTTCTACCGCGCCGACGGATCGTCGACGTTCGAGAACAACCCGACTTCGGCGATGCCCATGCAGGAGCTGTCTGACCGGGTCGCGGCGCTGTCGTAGATCACCGCGCACTGTGGACCAAGACCTGGTGGGCTTGGCCTTCGCCGCTGGATTGGTGGCGGCACTGAACCCATGCGGCTTCGCCATGCTGCCCGCATATCTGGCCCTGGTGGTGCGGGGCGAGGACGTCGGCCGACGCGACGCTGTCGGTCGCGCGGTTACGGCCACCGCCGCGATGGCGGCCGGCTTCCTCGCGGTGTTCGGCGGATTCGGCCTCCTCACCCTGTCTGCGGCCTCGACGGTGCAGCGTTATCTGCCGTACG
>JAVXWV010000173.1:0-3883 GCA_032230775.1 Mycobacterium sp.
ACTCGAGAAGGTCGCCGACGCCGCCGGCTACTCCAAGGGCGCGGTGTACTCGAACTTCCGCAACAAGGATGAACTGTGTACCGCGGTGCTCGACGAGGTCCGTGCCGAACGGCTCGGCGAGGTTCTCGACATCGTCGCCAAACCGGACATGCCCGCGCGGATCGATGCGATCCGCGACTGGGCGCAACGCGTTATCGGCGATCCGGGGTGGACGACTTTGGAGGTCGAGTTCGCGGCTCATGCGCGTCCCAACGAGCAACTGCGCACCGAGCTCGCCGGCCGTTTGGACGGAATCATCCAAATGCTCACCGCTGCAATGGAATCGGCCGACAATGCCGACCTGAAGATGCCGGGCCGCGAAACGGCCACAGTCTTGCTCGCGCTCGGCGTCGGACTCGGTCTGCTTCGCTCGATCAATCCCGACATACCGGTCAGTGGGCTCATCGACACGCTCCGGCTCCTCAGCGGCCAGTCTCTGTAGTCGCCCCACATTTGGCGGGTTTCCTTACTTACGACCGTGTCGAACTCTGGCATGCTGAACACATGACCGAGCCCCAGTTCAGTGGCAACGAGAGTGGAAACCCCTATCCACCTCCCTCGCAGCAGCCGGGGTACCCGCCGTCGGCCCAGTATCCGCCCCATCCCGGCCAATATGGACCGCCCGGGCAGTTTCCGCCGCCCGTTGGGCAATACCCGCAGGTATACATGGATCCCGCAGCGCCTTTCGGCCGTCATCCGCTGACCGGGGAACCGCTGTCCGACAAATCGAAGACAATTGCGGGATTGCTGCAGCTCATCGGAATAGTCGGAGTTCTCGGGATCGGGCGCATCTACATGGGCCAAACTGCCTTTGGCGTCGTGCAGCTGATTTTGGGTCTCGTAGGAATATGCATCTTGGTTCCGGTCATCTGGGGCGTCATCGATGCGATTGTCCTAATGACAGGAAGTCCCCGAGACGCACAGGGGCGGCCTCTCCGCGATGGCACATAACACCACCAGCCACGGACGGCTTTACGGCGCGCTCGGCACCGGCGCCGTTCTCGTCGGTGGTCTCGCCTACGTCGGTCTGGGCGATCCGCACAACCCGCACTTCATGTTTCCCGTCTGCCCGTTCAAGGCGCTGACGGGCTGGAACTGTCCTGGCTGCGGTGGCCTGCGGATGACTCACGACATTCTGCACGGCGATCTCGGCGCCGCCGTTGTCGACAACGTCTTCCTCCTCGTCGGCCTGCCCATGCTGGCGGCCTGGCTCTTGGTGCGCTGGCGCCGCGGGCAACCGTTGATGCCGAAGCCCGCGATCTTCGTCATCGCAATCGCCGCGATCACCTGGACGGTGGTACGAAATCTGCCCGGGTTCCCGCTGGTCCCGACGCTTATCGGCGGGTAGTTCCGCAGCTGCGCTGATACAATCGATATCCGGGCCGCTGCAGTCCCTGACCGAAATTTTCCGGACTGCGGAGGTACCTCCAATGCTGTTTTCGGCATTGCCCGACCGCCAGGGCTTGTACGACCCAGACAACGAGTCGGACTCCTGTGGCGTTGCCATGATCAGCGACATCCAGGGCCGCCGCTCGCACGCCATCGTCGCCGACGGGCTCGTCGCTCTGGAACACCTCGAACACCGCGGCGCCGCGGGCGCCGAGCCCAATAGCGGTGACGGCGCAGGAATCCTCATTCAGCTGCCCGTGGAGCTGCTCAAAGAGGTCGTCGACTTCGACATACCTCCGGCCGCGCCCGATGGTTCCAACACCTTTGCCGCGGGTATCTGCTTCCTGCCGCAGGATCCCGTCGCCCGCTCCGCTGCTCGCGAAGCCGTCGAAGCCATCGCCGCAGAAGAAGGGCTGCACGTCCTCGGCTGGCGCGCGGTGCCCGTCGACCCCGGAGGCGCCGAAGTCGGCGTGACGGCCCTCGGCTGTATGCCCTACATGTCGCAGCTGTTCGTCGCCGGGCCGCACGGCATCGGCGGCGTCGAGCTCGACAGGCGCGCGTACCCACTGAGAAAGCGCGCCGAGCGCAACGGTGTCTACTTCCCGTCCCTGTCCAGCCGCACCATGGTTTACAAGGGCATGCTCACGACAATGCAGTTGCCCCAATACTTTCCGGATCTGCGGGACGCAAGATGCATGAGCGCCATCGCGATTGTGCACAGCCGCTTCTCCACCAACACGTTCCCGTCGTGGCCGCTGGCCCATCCGTTCCGCTTCGTTGCACATAACGGCGAGATCAACACCGTGCGCGGCAACCGCAACCGCATGCACGCCCGCGAGGCCATGCTCGCCGGTTCGCAGATTCCCGGCGACCTGTCCCGTCTCTCGCCGATCTGTACCCCGGAGGCCTCCGACTCGGCGTCCTTCGACGAAGTGCTCGAACTGCTGCACCTCGGCGGCCGCAGCCTGCCCCACGC
The DNA here is from genome assembly GCA_032230775.1 of Mycobacterium sp. Classification (GTDB taxonomy): domain Bacteria; phylum Actinomycetota; class Actinomycetes; order Mycobacteriales; family Mycobacteriaceae; genus Mycobacterium. Next base: position 2,405 of record JAVXWV010000173.1, read on the forward strand.
CGTTCTCATGATGATCCCCGAGGCGTGGGAGAAAAACACCACCATGGACACGGCCGAACGCGCGTTCTGGCAGTTCCACGCGTCGGTGATGGAACCGTGGGACGGTCCGGCCTGCGTGACGTTCACCGACGGCACTCTCGTCGGAGCGGTGTTGGACCGCAACGGCTTACGGCCCGGCCGCTGGTGGCGCACGATCGACGATCGTGTCATCCTGGCCAGCGAAAGCGGTGTACTCGACGTGCCGTCGGCCGAGATCGTGGCCAAGGGCCGGCTACAGCCCGGCAAGATGTTGCTGATCGACACCGGGCAGGGCCGCATTGTCTCCGACGACGAAATCAAGGACGACCTGAGCAAGCAAGCGCCCTACGCCGAATGGCTGCACTCCGGCCTGCTCGATCTCAAGACGCTGCCCGACCGCGTCCGCGTCCAGCCCAACCACGAGTCCGTCGTGCGCCGCCAGATCTCCTTCGGCTACACCGAAGAAGACCTCCGCATCCTGCTCACCCCGATGGCCGCATCGGGCACCGAACCACTGGGCTCCATGGGCACCGACACCCCGACCGCCGTTCTCTCCCAACGGTCCCGGCTCATCTACGACTACTTCGTCGAGCTCTTCGCCCAGGTGACCAACCCACCGCTGGACGCCATCCGCGAAGAGGTCGTCACGTCGATGGCCCGCGTGATGGGACCCGAGCACAACCTCCTCGAGCCGACCGCCGCGTCCTGCCGCCAGATCGTGCTGCGCTGGCCCGTCCTCGACAACGACGAGCTCAACAAGATCGTCCACATCAACGACGACCGCGAACACCCCGGCCTCAAGACGGCCGTGCTCAAGGCCCTCTACGACGTCGAACGAGGCGGTGAGGGCCTCGCAGACGCACTCGATGATCTGCGGCAGCGCGCCTGCGATGCGATCGCCAAAGGCGCACGCACACTGGTCATCTCGGACAGAGACTCCGACCACACCAGGGCACCCGTCCCGTCGCTGCTTGCCGTCTCCGCCGTGCATCACCACCTTGTCAACACCAAGCAGCGCACCACCGTGGCGCTGGTCGTCGAATCGGGTGACGCCCGCGAGGTGCACCACATCGCGATGCTCGTCGGCTTCGGCGCCGCGGCGGTCAACCCGTACCTGGCCTTCGAGTCCATCGAAGACCTGATCCGCGAGGGCGAACTCACCGGAATCGAACCGTCGGCGGCCGTGCGCAACTACCTCAAGGCGCTCGGCAAGGGCGTGATGAAGGTGATGAGCAAGATGGGCATCTCCACCGTCGCCTCGTATACCGCCGCGCAGGCCTTCGAGGCAGTCGGCATCAACAAAGACGTCATCGACGAGTACTTCACCGGCACGCCAACCCAACTCGGCGGTGCCGGGCTGGACGTGATCGCCGAGGAAGTCAAGCTCCGCCACCGCCGCGCCTACCCGGAGAACCCGACCGAACGCGTGCACCGTCGCCTCGAGGTCGGCGGCGAATACGC
>JAVXWV010000208.1:0-3703 GCA_032230775.1 Mycobacterium sp.
CACGCCGACATGCCAGTACCCGATGCGGCCGGGCCAGTCCTGCACGGTGGTCAGCATTCCGGGCCGCACCACCTCGATTGCGGAGCGGTCTGACCCGCGACATTCGACCGCGGTCAAGCCGAGATCACCATCCGCACATCGGTCGGGTTGAACCCGTTGCAGGGATTGTTGATCTGCGGGCAGTTCGACACCAACACCAGCGTGTCGCGATCGGCGCGCAGCGTCAGCGACTTGCCCGGTGCGGAGAGCCCGTCGACGATGCCCAGTGTGCCGTCGGCCTCGACCGGAACGTTCATGAAGAAGTTGATGTTCGACACGATGTCGCGCTTGCCCAGTCCCCACTTGGCACCCTCGGCCAAAAAGTTCTCGGCACAAGCGTGTTGGTGCACGGTGTGATGGCCGTAGCGCAGCGTGTTGGACTCTTTGGAGCACGCTCCGGCGATCGTGTCGTGGTTGCCGACGTCGTCGGCGGCGATCGTCATCAGCGGGGTGCCGTTGGCGGCGCGCAGAACCGAGCCGGTACTCAGGAAGATGTTGCGCTGTGCGGCAACGGTGGCCTGCGCGCTGTAGCGGAGCGTGTCATCGACCTGATCGCCAGAAACGCCATACAGCAGCGTGTCGACGGCCTGATTGCCGTGCAGATCGATGATCTGCAACGTCTGGCCGGCCCTCACGATCGCCGACCACGGCGCACACGCGTCGACCACCTCGTCGCAGATGATGGTCAGTTCTGAGGTGGTCATTCGAGTGCCTCACTGGTCTGTGCTGCGGCCCATGTGCTTTCGGTGTTGAACAGGGCGCGCAGGTATTCGGGGTCGTCTTTGACGGGCGTGGTGAGCTGTTCGCCTGCACGCCAGGCCAGCACGTCGAGACCGGTGAGCGCCGGATCGGGGTCAAGTGGATGGGCGGTGTTGACCAGCGCGACCACCGTGGGCAGGTGGATCAGCAGATCGACCGCAGCGCCTGGCCCTGCCGAACCGGTGAAACCGAGTGTGCCGTCGTTGCCGACGCGAACGCCCTTGAACAGTGACACCGACGGCGCGACGTCGCGGATATCGAGGCCGTGCTTGGTGGCCGCCAACAGCATCTTGGCCCGCCCCGCGTCGGTCATACCGCACAACGCATCGTGGTGACCGGAGCTGTCTGCGACCACGGTCGCAAGCACGCGGCCTTGATCGGACAGCAGCGGATGGCCCGCGCCGAGATATGCCTGCCACGGCACCTTCACGGTGTCGGCGACATTGAGCCGCTCCCACGGCGCATCCGAGCGGAAGAGCAGGAGGTGCGCACACGCGCCGCCGTCGGGGTCGATCAGCCGAAGGCGTGTTCCGCGGCCCAGCACCCTGGTGGCGTAGGACCCCGCGGGGATGGATTCGGCCCACAGCAGGCGCGACGGTTCGACGTCGGCTGGCGTGGCGGGAATCCGCATGGTGGCGGTGCGTACCTGAGACCGGGCGTGGTCGCGCGCCGCAGTGGTCGAGTCGGTACTCAAGGTCGGCTCCTGTCCGATTAACTGTCACTTGAAAGTTTTCTGCGCAGCGATTCCAGCCGCGTATCACCGCTGTTACGACTGCGTTGACTGTATTTCTATCAAATGACAGATATCCGTCCACGCGGGAGCGCGGACTGTGTAGATAGCCCAACCACAGTGCGAGAATGTGGCCATGCGCAGCGACGGCCGTGGACGCCCGAGGCTGGAGCAGTCGCGCCGGCCGGGGAACACCGCCCGCGAGGAGATCCTCGACGCGGCGGCCGAGCTCTTCACCAACCTCGGGTACGCCAGCACCTCGACCCGGCGGATCGCCGACGCGGTCGGCGTTCGTCAAGCCTCGCTGTATCACCACTTCGCCACAAAGGACGACATCCTCGACGCGCTGCTGACCGGCACCGTCGACGCGCCGTTGCGGTTGGCCGCCGAGCTACTCGACGAAGAAGGTCCGGCCGCGCCGCGGCTGCACGCATTGGTGGTCGGCGACGTCACCCAGCTGTGTGCCAGCCGGTGGAACCTCGGCGCCCTCTACCTGCTGCCCGAGCTACGGCTGGACCGATTCGAGGAGTTCCGGCTGCGCCGCGCGGAATTGCGCGCCCGCTACCGCAGCCTCGCCGCCCAGGTGATCGCCGAGTGCGACGGGCCGCCCGACGCCGACGACCTGCCGTTTCGCTTGGTCGAGTCGGTGATCAACCGGCGTTCCGACGACGCCGACTGCCCCGACGAGCAGCCGTGGGTGATCGCCGACGGCGCGCTTCGCACGCTCGGCTTCGAGGGTGACTTCGCCGCGTTGCGCAAACATCGCCGGATAGAGTCCCCGGTGTGACCGAATACGAGACCATCAAGTTCGAGCAGTCCGGGCCGATCACGCGGATCACGCTGAACCGACCCGACGCCGCAAACGGCATGAACCCCACCATGACTCGCGAACTGGCCAACGCGGCGGCTCGCTGCGACACCGACGCGACGAAGGTCGTGGTCCTCACAGGGTCGGGCCGATTCTTTTGCGCAGGCGGCGATCTCAAGTCGTTCGCCGTTGCGCCGAACCGCGGCCAGCTCATCAAGGGCGTCGCCGACGATCTGCACCGCGCCATCTCGACGTTCGCACGGATGGACGCCGTGCTGATCATCGCCGTCAACGGCGTGGCGGCAGGGGCAGGCTTCTCGCTTGCCGTGACCGGAGACTTGGTGCTCGCGGCCGAGTCGGCATCGTTCACCATGGCCTACACCCGCGCTGGGCTGAGCCCCGACGGCAGTGCGTCCTATCACCTTCCGAGGCTGATCGGCATTGCGAAGACCAAGGAGCTGATGCTGACGAACCGAACCCTCACGGCACCGGAGGCCTCAGACTGGGGACTGGTCACCGAGGTCGTCGCCGATGATGAACTCGATGACCGGGCTACCGCGCTTGCCGGCCAAATGACCGTCACGGCAAGGGGATCCAACGGCGGGGTCAAGGCCTTGCTGCTGTCCACGTTCTCCAGCGGCCTGGAAGAGCAGATGGAACTCGAGGGACGGCTGATCGCCGCATGCGCCGAAACCTCCGACGGTCGCGAGGGGATCGACGCGTTCCTTGAGAAGCGAAAGCCCGAGTTCGCCTAGAAGCTGTGCTCGTCGGCGGGAAAGGCTCCCGAGGCCACCTCGTTGGCGTATTGCGTTGCAGCATGGCGTAATTCGCTACCGACGTCGCCGAAGCGCTTGACGAACTTGGCGGTCTTGCCGTTGGTTAGGCCTGCCATGTCCTGCCACACCAGCACCTGCGCGTCACAGTTGACCCCGGCACCGATGCCGACGGTGGGGATGGTCAGCTTGCCGGTGATCTGGGTGGCCAGCTCTGCGGGAACCATCTCCAGCACGACGGCGATGGCGCCCGACTCCTGCACGGCGATCGCATCGTGGACGGTCTGCTCGGCGGCGTCGCCACGGCCCTGGACCCGGAAGCCGCCGAGGCCGTTGACGCTCTGCGGGGTGAAACCGATGTGGGCCACCACTGGGATGCCTGCCTGGGTCAGCGTCGCGATCTGCTCAGCTACCCGTTCGCCGCCCTCCAACTTGACCGCGTGCGCGCCCGTCTCCTTCAGGAAGCGGGTCGCCGTTGCCAACGCCTGCTGCGGCCCCGCTTCGTAGCTTCCGAACGGCATGTCGGCGATCACCAGCGCGTGCGGGGCGCCGCGGACCACACCGCGCACCAGCGGGATCAGTTCGTCAACGGTC
>JAVXWV010000245.1:0-4544 GCA_032230775.1 Mycobacterium sp.
GTCAGATCCACAAGACATGCCAGAGCGCCTGCACTGTACTTCGAGTCCGTCATGCAGTTGGCCTTGCCCGACGGCGTGACGAATGCGACGTCATCGCCGAGCTGCGTCGTGTCGCCGCCGCGCGTCGCGGAGTGATACGAGCCCGGATCGGCGGGCTTGCCCGCTTCAACCCAAGCGACGACGTCGCCGATCGGCGCCCCTTCGCCCGGCGGTTTGGCGGCCGCCGCCGAGGTTGGTGACGTGGTCGACGGTGCGGCGCGCGTCGTGCTCGGCGGCACTGTCAACGACGGCGCCGACCGCTGGGCGTTCCCACCCACCGAGTGTGAACACCCCGCCACCAGCACAGACGCCACGATCAGCCCAGCAATCCGCATAACGGCCAAGGCTAGCGGGGCTACACGTGATCGCTGACCAGGCGCGGCGAGCGTCGCTGGTTCGATACGGTCGGATCATGCACGAACACATTGTCCGCGCAACCATCGAGTCCGGCACCGTCGAAGGCTTCACCCGCGACGGGGTGAACCGGTGGCGATCGATTCCCTATGCCCGTCCGCCCGTCGGCCCGCTGCGGCTGCGTGCCCCTCAGCCGGTGGAGCCGTGGCCTGGCGTGAGGTACTGCCACGGCTTCGGCTATTGCTCACCGCAGCAGCGCATGTACACCATCCTCGCGCCCGGCAAGTACCAGCCGATGAGCGAGGATTGCCTGACGCTCAACGTGGTCACGCCCAAACGTCCTGCAGATCACCCACTGCCGGTGATGGTCTTCATCCACGGCGGTGGCTATTTCATGGGCAGTTCGGCAACACCGATCTACGACGGTGCGGCGCTGGCGCGCAAGGGTTGTGTCTACGTCTCGGTGAACTACCGGCTCGGCGCGCTGGGATGCCTGGACCTGTCGTCGTTGTCGAGCCGGGACATCACCATCGATGACAACCTGTATCTGCGGGATCTCGTGATGGCGTTGCGCTGGGTGCGCGACAACGTGGCGGTGTTCGGGGGCGATCCCGACAACGTGACGATCTTCGGCGAGAGCGCAGGGGCGCACGCTGTCGCTACGTTGCTGGCCGTTCCCGCCGCCAAAGGTCTGTTTGCCCAGGCAATTTCGGAGAGTCCCGCCGCCGGCATGGTCCGCACGTCGGATGTGGCGGTCGAGTACGCGACGAAATTCGCGGCACTGCTCGGCGCCAGCAAGGAGGACGGTGCCCACGCGGTGATGGCGGCTCGCCCTGCCGAGCTTGTCGAGGCCTTCGAGCGGCTGATCGTTGCGGGCTACCGGGACATGCTCGGCGCCTTCGCGGCAGGCCCGACCGCAGGCAGCGAATATCTACCGCTGGACCCGGTTGACGCGATGCGCGACGGAAAGGCGCACCGCGTGCCGCTGATCGTCGGCACCAACGCGGAGGAAGCCAGGCTTTTCGGCCGTTTCCTCAAGCTCCTGCCGATAACGGAGCCGATGATCGAGCGGCTGCTGGCCGGGACGGAACCCGCTGAGCGCGAACGTATTACCGGCGCATACCCGGGCTATCCGGATCCGTCGGCATGTATCCAGTTCGGCGGCGACTTCGCGTTCGGGTCGGCGACGTGGCAGATCGCCGAGGCACACAGCACGCACGCTTTGACCTACGTGTACCGCTACGACTATGCGACGCGCACCCTGCGTTGGTCGGGCCTCGGCGCAACACACGCCACCGAGCTGTTGGCGGTGTTCGACGTCTACCGCACGAAGTTCGGCAGGCTGATCACCGCCGCCGCAGACCGACGATCGGCGCTGCGAGTCAGTGATGAGGTGCAGTCGGACTGGCGGGCATTTGCTCGCACCGGCGCACCCGGCGACGACTGGCCCGCGTACACCAGCGCCGATCGGGCGGTGAAGATTTTCGACCGTCGTCCCCATGTCGAATACGATCCGCACGCCGAGCGCCGCCAGGCGTGGGAGGGCTTCTCTCTGGCTGCCCGCTGAATCCGTCGCGGTGCCGGAAATCGCTGCGCACCGCGGCGCGGATGTGATTGCGTGATCGCTGTGGCACACCCTCTGGATCCGCTCAGCGGCGACGAGTTCACCGCGGTCGCATCGATCCTGCATCGTGAGCATGGCGTCGACGACGGCTGGCGGTACGCATCCATCGAAATGATCGAACCGAGCAAGGCCGAGCTGCGGGCGTTCGACGACGGGGGAGACCCGCCGCCTCGCCGCGCCGAGGTGATCTGCCTGCAGCGGGCGAACAACGCCACCTACAAGAGTGCGGTGTCGCTCACCGACGATCGGGTCGAGTCGTTCGAACACATTCCCGGCGTGCAGGCCAACTTCACCGTCGATGAGTTCGTCGAATGCGACCAGCTATTGCGTACACACCCAGATGTCATTGCCGCATTGGCCAAACGCGGTATCACCGATATGGATCTGGTGTTCATGGACACCTGGACCTACGGCAACGCGGTGGCGCCCCCGGAGTACCGCGACCGCCGCATCGGCTGGTCGGACACCTGGCTCAAGGACGGCCCCGGGATGAACCCGTATGCCCACCCGGTGAGTGGTCTGCACTGCGTGGTCGACCTGAACTCGATGGAGCTGTTGCGCATCGAAGACAGTGGTCCGTTTTCCGGGGCTGGCGTCGAACCCCCTGCGGTGATGGGGGAGTACGTTCCCAAGCACATCCCGGAGAGCATCCGCGCCTCGTCGCGGCGTGAGCCACTCAAGCCGCTACACATCGACCAGCCGGACGGGCCGTCGTTCACTCTCGACGGCAACCGGCTGCGATGGCAGAACTGGTCGTTGCGGATCGGTTTCAACCATCGCGAGGGGATGACTCTTCACACCATCAGCTACCGCGACGGCGAGCGGGAACGCTCTGTGGCACACCGGATATCGCTCGCCGAGATGATCGTTCCCTACCGTGACTCGTCTGAGGACCACTACCGGCGCACCGCCTTTGACATCGGCGAGTGGGGTCTTGGCTTCATGACCACATCGTTGGAACTCGGCTGCGACTGTCTTGGTGAGATCCGCTATCTGGATGCGGTGCTGCACAACAGCAAGGGTGAGCCGTACACCATCACCAACGCGATCTGTATCCATGAGGAAGACAACGCGGTGCTGTGGAAGCACGTCGATCATGACGTCGGCGCCGAGGTGCGCAGGATGCGCAGGCTCACCGTGTCCACCCACGTGACGGTCGCCAACTACGAGTACCTCATGTACTGGCGGCTGTACCAGGACGGCAACATCGAGTGCGAGATTCGCGCCACCGGCATCATGGTGACCACGCCGCTGGCTCCGGGACAGCCGCACCCGAACGGCACCCTCGTGGACGAACGCACCTACGCGCCATTCCATCAGCACTTCCTGGTGGCGCGCCTCGACATGGACATCGACGGCACCGACAACACCGTGTTCATGACTGAGTCGCATGCCGAGCCGATGGGGTTCGATAACCCGTACGGGTTGTCGCTGGTGACGCGGAACCATCCGCTGCACACAGAAAGCCAGGCCAAGCAGGACGTCAACTTTGCTACACAGCGCGCCTGGAAGGTGGTCAACACCAACGTCGTCAACGGGATCGGCACCCATCCGTCATACAAACTCGTTCCGAGCGGGGCGATTCCACCGATGTTCGATCCCGACTCGCCGGTGATCGAGCGCGCGAATGTCATCGCACACACTCTGTGGGTGACGCCGAATCATCCTGATGAGCGTTGGCCCGCAGGCGAATTCGTCAACCAGTCGGCGCGCGACACCGGTCTCGCCAAATGGACCCTGGCCAACAGGTCGATCGAGAATACCGATGTCGTGATGTGGTACGTGTTCGGCATCCACCACATCACTCGGCCGGAGGACTGGCCGGTGATGCCCGTCGACGTGGTGTCCTTCTGGCTCAAGCCGTTCGGGTTCTTCGACCGCAACCCGTCTCTCGACGTAGTCGGCACGCCGCCAGACATGTGCCACACGCCGAGCACCAGTGCGCATCACTAGTTGACACCTGTCAAGTCGATACCTAGGTTTGGTGAGTGCAGCCGACCCGGAACGCCGTCATCGAACGCCCGGCAGACCTCACGGTCGAATGGCTCACCGCGGCGCTGGACGTCCCGGTGCGCGACTTTGTATTCGAACGCATCGGCACGGGCCAGATGAGCGAGTGCTACCGCGTCGGGTTGACCTATGCGGACGGTGACAGCGGGCCGCATTCGGTTGTTCTCAAGGTCGCTGCCACCGACCCGGTGAGCAGGCAGACGGGGCTGGCGCTCGGCCTGTACGAACGCGAAGTGCGGTTCTATACCGATATCGCTCCCCACATCAACGGCCCGGTTGCGCCATGCCACCACGCCGGCTACGACGCCGAGACGGGCGCCTTTCACCTATTGCTGGGCGACGCGGGCCCGGCCGTCGTCGGCGACGAAATCCGTGGCGCGACAGTCGAACAGGCCACGCTGGCCCTGACGGAACTGGGCCGGGTGCATGCGCCACTGCTCGGCGACACCGCGATGGCGAGCGCCGACTGGCTCAACCGCGAGTCGCCCTTGAACCAGGCCTTGATCGGCCAGTTGTA
>JAVXWV010000288.1:0-3532 GCA_032230775.1 Mycobacterium sp.
TCGGAAATGATGTCCGCGCTGGTGAGTACCCGACACTGGACGCTGGAACGGGCGATGCGCGAGTGGGCCCGCACCGACGAAGACGCCGCCGCCAGCGTGCGTGCCGCCGACCAGCGCGTGCTCGCTGCGGTGCGTCAGGCCTTTCTGGACTACGGGTTCGACCCTGACGACGCCGACCTGCGCGCCAACGCCACCTTCGCCGCCGGCATCGGCTTCCTGCACCTCGCGGGCCCGCAGCCCGGCGTCCACGCGTCCGCCCGCCGCGAAGGCCTCCTGGAGATCATGCTCAAGCCCTGACCGCCGCGGCTTCCTCGAGACCGCTGGCAGACCGCGGAAACGGCCCAGATCGCGATCTGTGCGCATTTTCGGCGACGGATTTCCATACCAAAAAGTTTGGTAGCGTCACCGGGATGTCTGGCATCTCTGGCATGTCCCAGGTCTCGGCCACCACACCGACCATCAGCCCGGAGTTCGTCGCCCGACTGGCCGAGCGCGCGCAGGACGCTGAGCGGCAGCGCGAGCTTCCCGCCGCCACTATGGACGACCTCAACGCGTCGGGCTTCACCGAACTGCTCGTACCGGCGCGCTACGGCGGCACGCAAGCCGACTTCCCGGCCATCCTCGATCCCGTGCGACGGATGGCGCACGGATGTGCGTCCAGCGCCTGGACCATCGGGTTCTACGCACTACATAACTGGATCGTGGCGCTGTTCGGCGAGCGCGCCCAGGAGGAAGCCTTCGCGACGCGACCGTTCCTTGCGCCCGCTCCCCTGGCTCCGACGGGCCGCGGCGTGCCGACGGGCGACGGCGTCCGGCTGACGGGCCGGTGGTCGTGGGCCACCGGGGTGATGCACGGCAACTGGATCATGGTCGGTGCAGTTTGTGGTTCCGAGGAGGACCCAGCCGGCATCTATCCGGCCCTTGCGCTGTTGCCCGTCGGCGATATCGAGATCGAGGACGTCTGGCACACCGACGGAATGTGCGCCACCGGCTCCAACGACGTCGTCATCACCGACGTGTTCGTCCCCGCCCACCGGCTGGTGCGGGTATCCGACATCTACAAGGGAACCGCGCCTGGCGCGGGGCTGCACGACGCAGACACCTACCGCTGGCCGATGGTGCCCGCTCTGGCATTGCTCGCGGCAATGCCGGCGCTGGGCAGTGCCGAACGCGTGGCCGACGTCTACACCGAGCGACTGTCCCAACGTGTGCTCGCCTACGAGGGCGTCACGCAGAAGGACAAACCGATCGCGCAGGCTCACCTCGCCGAGGCCAGAGTCCGGCTACGCGCGCTGCGCGGGCTGCTCGCCGACACCGTCGGTGAGATCGAAACAACGGTTGCCGCAGGCGACCCCGTGCCGCGGCCAGCGCGCGCCGAGGCCCGCCTGGCGGCCGCGCATATCGTGCACGAGTCGAGGGCGGTGATCGCCGACCTTCTCGAGGCGTCCGGGGCCAGCGCCCACTTCCTCGGCAACCCGTTGCAACGGATCAAACGCGACGTCGACATGATCTGCGGGCACGTGGTGTTCGACTACGACACCAGCCGCGAACTCGCAGGCGCGCTCACATTGGGTATGAAGGTGTCACGGACTGCAATGGTGTGAAAGGAATCCCATGGCCAGCGACGCACGTGACCGCATCACCACCTTTTTTCAGAAGCGGGTGGCCAACCCGCTGATGCGGCGAAATCCCATGCAGACACTGCTGGAGACGACGGGACGCAAGTCGGGTGAACCCCGGCGCACTCCCGTCGGCGGCAGCCGGGTCGGCAACCAGTTCTGGTTCGTCTCGGAATTCGGGGACAAATCGCAGTACGTCAAGAACATCGAGGCTAACCCGAACGTCCGGGTGCGGCTGCGCGGGCGCTGGCACACCGGTACGGCCCATCTGGTTCCCGGCGACGACCCCCACGCGCGCCTGCAGGAGCTGCCACAGTTCAACAGCCTCGTCGTGGGCGCCTTCGGCACGAACCTGCTCACGATCCGCGTCGATCTGACCGATTGAGCGTTGACGCGGTACCAAAAGTAAAACTAATATCACTTTCAGTTCTGCAGCCGTATCCGCCGTCAACGTCGATGGAGCCCATCATGGAATCCTTTGTTCATCTGCGTAAAGGCCGTACACCCAAGCGCCTGCACGCCGATCTGGACGGACTGAAGGACGACGAGCTCGGGCGCGGCGGGTTCACCGGCCGCACCGCGAACATCTATCGCCGCCACGACCCGACCGCCTACCGGTCGGTGGGCCCGCTGCGGCCCGTCGACGTGCTCTCCAGCGAGCTCAAACCGTCCGACGCGACCGACGCGCACGGCGGACCGCTGCTGCTGTTCTCCAATGCCGACTGCCAGGTGTCGCTTTCCAGGCGCACCGAGGCGATGCCGTTCTTCGTGCGCTACGTCGACGGGGACCTGCTGAGCTTCGTGCACAAGGGCTCCGGCCTGCTGGAGACCGAGTTCGGGCCGCTGCGCTACCGCGAGGGCGACTGGGTGTACATCCCGAAGGCCTGCACCTGGCGGCAGGTGCCCGCCAGCGGCGAGGATGGGGCGTCGACACTACTAATCATTCAGGCCACCGACGACTTCCGCGTGCCGCCGCCGGGCTATATGGGGCGGCACTTTCCGTTCGACCCGTCCCAGGCCACGATCCCCGAGCCGGCGCCCATCGAAAACGGCGTGGGCCCGCACAACAATGGAGAATACGAAGTCCGGCTCATTCATTCGCCAATCGATGGAGTCGGGACGACCTCCCTTCTCTACCAACATAATCCGCTCGATGTCGAGGGCTGGCGCGGCGACAACTTCGCCTTCACCTTCAATATCGCCGACTACAACGTGGTGACGTCGAACAGCGTGCACCTGCCGCCAACCGTGCATCTGTTCATGGAGGCAACCGGCGTCTATGTGATGAATTTCCTGCCCAAGCCCGCCGAGGGCGTGCCGGGCACCGAACGCACCCCCTGGTATCACCGCAACGTCGACTACGACGAGATCGCGTTCTTCCACGGCGGGTCGCTCTACGGCATCCCGATGCCGCCGGGCCTCATTTCGCATGCGCCGCAAGGCGTTCACCACGGTGCGCCCGAAAAGGCCCGGGAGCGGGCTCGGCGCAAGTTCGACGAGTACGACAAGGTCGACTGGTCGGTGATCGCCATCGACACTCGCCGCAGGCTCACGCCGTCCGCAGAAGTTCTTGCCAACGATCTGGGGCAACACTGATGAGCGCTTGCGCGAAGAAGCGAGGGTACTGATGACAACCGCTGAGGCGCCCGTCACGTACGAGTACGACCGCATCCCGTATCTGATTGCCTACCAGAACATCTCTGGTGTCCGCGACGTCTACGGCGGTGTCTCCGAGCTGATCGTCCTGGAGAGCTACCTTCTTAAGCCGAAGGCCAAACCTTCGGACACGGTGCTGGTGTTCATGCACCCCATCGGCGGCGGCGCCTACCTGCCGATGATCAACGGGCTTGCCCGCGCCGGTCATCACGTCATCTACTGCAACAGCCGGTTCCGCGGTACCGACTCGGGGCTGC
>JAVXWV010000330.1:0-11603 GCA_032230775.1 Mycobacterium sp.
ACGGGTGCTCGAACAGGCATCAGCCGAATGGGAGCACGCGGGCCGCAGCAGGTCGTTTTTGTGGGAAGAGGACCGGGTGTCCGCCGCTCTCTCTCCGACACAGGAGCACAGCTACACCGTGTTCATCCCGACTCTCACCGCCAAGAAAACAGCGACACCACCACCGGTCGCTTCCGTGCGATGCGGCGACAACGCGAGGTGGCTAGCGAGCGAGTGGAGCTTAGTCCCGCTGTGCGGGCATTTCTTCAGGCCAGCATCCGCCACCAGCAGCGCCGCCGACGACTATTGATTACCACCGTGGCGACAGCCCTCGTAATCGCCTTCACCATCACGACCATCACCGTCATCCAACGTCAGATCGCGAAAGACCAAACAGAGCTGGCCACCGTCCGCGGATTGGTTGCGCAGGCCGAAGCCCGACGCGGCAGCGATGTTCGTCTCGCGTTGCAGCTGGGCATTGCCGCACACCGGATCCGGCCCACCGTGGAGACCGGCACAAGTCTGTCCACCACCCTCACCAGCACACCCCTTATCACCACCCTGACTGGCCACACCGACGCCGTGGACGGGGTGGGGGGCTCGCCGACGAGCATGGCACGTTCCCGCGACTACGCTCGGCGCTGATCATCGAGGGCGCAGGCGCGATCGTGGGCGGGGCGACGTCGTCGTCGTCGAACACGGTCTTCATCGAATCGGGTGCGGGCATCGAGGAGGGCGCACGCACCGGCTTGGCCAACGTCGTGACGGGGGCGCTGTTCCTCGCGGCAATGTTCGTCGCTCCCCTGGCGCAGATCGTGCCGAGCGAAGTGGCAGCGGCTGCGCTGGTGATCGTCGGCGTGATGATGATGTCGCAGCTGCGCCACATCGACATCTCCGAGTTCTCGGTGGGTCTGCCGGTCGTACTCACAGTGGCGGTTATGCCGTTCTCCTACTCGATCGCGAACGGCATCGGCGTCGGGTTCATTGCCTGGGTCGTCCTGCGCTCGGCGGCCGGAAAGGTGCGCGAGGTCAGTCCACTGCTCTGGATCGTGGCCGCGGGCTTCGTTCTCTATTTCGCACGCGCCTGGATCGAGTCGCTCATCGGCCTGTCAGGCCACGGCTAGCGGCCGCCCACTTCGGCGGGTAGCGGCGGGGGCAACGGCGTCGTCGCAGTTGTCGTCGTCGGTGGCGGTGCGGCAGGTGCAGCGGGCGTTCCCGGTCTGCGGAAGTCGACCATCGGCTCGTCGCGAATCACCTTGTTGCCCAAGCTGACTGCCAACGATTTCGATGTCACCGTGTAAGTCATTCCGTCGTTGTCGGCGACGAATCCGTCACCGGACTGCGCGGCGGGGACGATCAGCTTGGCGCCGTCGCGGAGCCGTACACCGCGGTACTCATACTGACCCCCCTGCGTCTTGCAGATCGCCACGCGAGAGCTCTCCGTAGTACCGAAAAGGACCGCCGTATTCGGCGGGGGGCAGCGGGCGGTGGAGTCGACGTACCCCTGGTCGTCGGCGGTGGGCGCGGCAGTCGCCGAGGGCAGACCGAACGCAAGCAGCACAGTGCAGGCCGCCGCGGCGACGATCGGACGCGGGGTGAAAACCCCTGCTGAGGACATCAGGTTCCACCAGACCACGGCTGCCCCGCGTTTGTGAGCATCGACACCGAGACATAACAGGATCGTTAGGTCGGTGAGACAACCCGGTGAGAATGGGGCGACAGATCAGCCGGCGATCATCGGCAGGCTCACAACGGACGGGTGGTCCTCGTCATGCAGGATGGTCTGGACCGCGGTGCGGGTAGCACTGTCCATCCCGAACGGTGCACCGGTGTTGGGGTTCGGCGCGAATTGGGGATAGTCGCTGCTGGAGATCTCCAGGCGAATGCGGTCACCCGCCCGGAACTCGTAACTGGTTGGCCAGACGTGGATTTGGTACTCATACGGACGACCTGGCGTCGTCGGCGTGGGATCGGACAGTGAGCCCCTGAACGAGGTCCGCAGGATTCCGTTGTTCAGATTGATCACCTGGCCATCAGGCTTGACCACCGTCAACTTGGCCGTGAAATCTGTGTCCGCAGAAGTGGATTGGGCCCACAGTCGTACGTTCACCGGGCCGGTCATCTCGGTGTCGCGTTCGAGCGGAGCGCTGCTGTACACAAGGACGTCGGATCGCTGCTCGACGGGAGTTTGGTCGTACGGGCCCTGCGGTCCGGACTGCGCGCCGCAGCAAGAATGCCCGCCCAGGCTGGGCACAGGGAATGCGGGGTCGTAGGTGTAGGTGTCCGGTGGCTGGGCGCTAGGTGCGGCGGCTACAAGTTGCCCTTTGCGGTCGGCAATGCCACCCGGCCCCGAGAGGTAGAACGTAGTCCAGTTAGTCTGCGGCAGAGGCCAACTCGTCGCGGACTTCCAGGTGTTGGCACCCATGACGAAATAGTCGACGCGGGGTTTCCCGGCGACGTCGTTGTTCTCGCCCTTCAGAAAGTGGCCGAACCAGGCCAGCATCAGGTCATTGATGGGGCTGTCGCCGACCGCGCCGATGTCTTTGAGTAGTGGTGCAGGGTCCGAATCGGACCTACCCCAGTTGACGTGATCCCACGGGCCGATAACGAGGCGCTGGTTGTCGCGGGCGAACTCGGTGCCACCGTGGGCGACCATGCCTGCGAAGTTCTCCGTGCCGCCTGCCAGAAAGGCGTCGTACCAACCCTCGACGTCGAGAACCGGCACCTTCACCGACGGATACCGATCCCTGATGCTGAACTGCCTCCAAAAGTCGTCGCGGGTGGAGTGCCGGATCCAGTCGAAATACCACGGTGCGACCGCGGGATTCTGCGGTTGCATCGGCGGCAGGTCCTTGAACGGACGGAAGTCCATCCATCGGGTGGGATCGGCGGAAGCCGCCGTCAGTTCCGCGGCGGTGGTCTGGTCCTTGCGGTTCTGCGCGGCGGAGGTCGCCAGTCCTATTGCCCACGGCTGCACGAACGCCAACCGGAACTCGCCACCCTGATACGTCCACCCGTCGTAGTAGTCCGAGGCGGTATTGGCAGGAACGATCGTCGCAAGATGTGGCGGGGCGGTCGTAGCAGCGAGCCACTGGGTGGCCCCGACATACGACGAGCCGTACATCCCGACCTTGCCGTTGGAGCCGGGCAGCGCGGCGGCCCATTCGACGGAGTCGTACCCGTCCTCCATGTCATGGGTGAACTCGCTGAACGTGCCGCCCGATGTGCCTTGGCCGCGCACGTCCTCAATGGCCACCAGATAGCAGTGCGACGCAAACCAATCGGGCGGTTGATAACGCGATCCGGCCTGTGCACTCGATTTTCCGTACTGGGTTCGCATCAGGATCACGGGTACGGCGTATGTGGTCCTGGGCCTGTAGACATCGGCGCGCAACACGGTGCCGTCGCGCATGGTGGCTGGCACGTCGGTCTCGGTGGTGACCGCGCACGGGCCGCGTCCCGCGCCCGTCGGGAAGGGTCTGGGCACGCCGCCGTGCTCGCCTACGCGTCCACTCACGACGAGCACGCAAGCGGCGGTCACGGCGCATAGCCGGACAGCGACGGAACGCACGCGATAACGCTACTGCCGGCCTGCAGGGTTCTTTAGGCGCGGGTGTAGACCGCTGAGTCATCGATGTCGACACGCGAACGGTCGGGCAGGGCGAGGCAACAGACCACCGTGATGACCGCGGCCACGACGATGTAGACCGAGATCGAGAACGGCGTCCCGGTCTCGTGAAGCAGCCACGTCGCCACCAGCGGAGCGGGTCCTCCCGCGAATACCGACGCCAATTGGTAGCCGAGGCCGGCGCCGCCATAACGTAGATGCGTCGGGAAGCTCTCGCCGATCAGCGCGGCCTGGGGGCCGTACATCATCGCGTGCACGATCATCGACAGCACGATCGCGATGAAGATCAGCGCCTGCCCGCCGTAGGTCAGCACCGCGAAGTACGGGAACGCGTACAGCCCTGCGACGACCGCGCCGGTCACATAAACCCGTCTCCTGCCCAACGTGTCCGACAGGTGCGAGAACAGCGGTATCGCCGCTAGCTCGACGGTGGCGCCCACCAGGACCGCGGTGAGCACGAACGTTTTGCTGTAGTGGTGACGCTGCACGACGTAGATCAGCACGAACGTGGTGAACAGGTAGAACGGCATCTGCTCGGCAAACCGGGCGCCCGCCGAGAGCAGGATCTCCCGCCAGTGGCGCCGGATCGCTTCGGCAACCGGGGCGCTCGCGGTTTTACCTTGCTCCAACACCTTGTTGAACATCGGCGTCTCGAGGATCTTCAGCCGGATCACCAGGCCCACCGCGACCAGCACCAGGCTCGCCAGGAAGGGCACCCGCCAGCCCCAGGAGTTGAACGTGTCGTCCGACATCGTCGCGGACAGCAGCGTCATCCCGCCGGTGCCCAACACCAGCCCGACCGGGACGCCGACCTGAGCGAAACTGCCCATAAGACCGCGCTTGTTTTGATCACCCCATTCCATCGTGAGCAGTACCGAGCCGCTCCACTCGCCGCCGACAGCGATCCCTTGCAGCACGCGCAACGCCACCAACAGCACCGGCGCGGCGACCCCGATGGTTGCGGTCCCGGGCAGGATGCCTATGGCCGCAGAACCGAGGCCCATCACCAGCAGCGTGATGATCAGTGTGGTCTTGCGGCCGATCCGGTCGCCCCAGTGCCCGAAGATGGCAGCCCCGATCGGCCGTGCGGCGAAACCGACGAAATAGGTCGCGAAGGACTGCATCGCGCCTGCGTACACGCTGGATGCGGGGAAGAACAGGTGGGGAAAGACCAGCGCGGCGGCGGTGTTGTAGAGGAAGAAGTCGTACCACTCGATAGTCGTGCCGATCGTGCTCGCCAGCGCGGCGCGCCGTACCTGTACCCGCTGCGATCCCGGGTCAACTTGCTCCGTGCGGGTGACCCCACTTTCTCCGGTGACCATTGGGCCGACCTCCTGTGAGCGACGTCAGTTCATATGTTTAGCCCCCGCAGCGGGTTTCAAACGGGAAGTCGCCAAAATTCGAAGTAGACCCGTCGATGGCGGGGACCCGCGTTCTTGGGCGGGGATCCACATGTACCGATAAGTACGTTAAGAGACCGTATAGAATTTTGTGAATTCACCACAAAGGACGTGACGGCCCGTGACGGTACAGCCGGAGAAAAGAGCGAAGGGCTCCATCAAGGGCGAGATCGCCGAGTTCAAGCGCAAGCAGATTCTCGACGCAGCTGTCGAACTGTTCCACAGGAACGGCTACCACGGAACGTCGGTCGACGCCATCGCCAGCGTGCTTGGCGTCTCCAAACAATTCGTCTACTACCAGTTCAAGGACAAGCCTGCGATCCTCGATGCCGTCTGCACGACAGGCGCTGAATTGACCCTCTCCGCAGTCAATGACAGCGACGAACTCGTCGGCTCCACCGTGGACAAGATGCGCCTCTTCTGCACGCGCCTTACCGAGATCGTGATCGACCACGGGAGGTATCTGGAGGTCTATGCCAGCGAAGTCAGCACGCTCCGTGACGAAGATCGCAAGCGGACGTTGGCGATTCGTGCCGAAGTGGACGATCGGGTCAGCGAGCTGATCGACCGAGGTTGCAGGGAAGGCGTTTTCGTCGCCGAGGATCCGCTGATTGCAGCCCGCGCCGTCACCGGAATGATCTCGTTCATGTGGACCTGGGCACATCCCGATGACCCCGCCAGCCGCGCTGCCCTGATCGAGCAGATGACGCAGATCGCCCTCCGGGCGCTGGGAGTCAACGAGTAGGCATGAGAGTCGTTGAACTCAAGCGACTTCCGGGTGCAGCGGCGTGGCATACGTGAGCTCGAAGTCGGTGAGATCCGGGCGCCTGGTCATGTGGAAGCGAACCCATGTCCGATGCCGCCCAGAGTGTGTTGATCTTTCTCCTTGTGCTGTCGCCGCTTACATTCCGATGGCGGTCACGATCGTCGCAGCTATTGGCAACCGGCGCGAAACGATGGGCATGAGGTCGAGGCCCACAGCCGCTAGTTCAATGTCCGTCGCCAGTGAAGAGCTACAACCGTTGGCGGGCACCATATCCCCCTCGGCAATAACACCGCGGCCACATGTCGACTCGGCACCGACCGAGAGCGAGACAGAAGCCGCCTGAACGGGGATCAGCGCGGTGGGCCGAGAATGATCTGACCGAACTTATCCGCTCCCTCGACCATGCGCGCTGGCGAGATTTCGAAGCCGTCCGGTCGCGGCGTCGCTCTGTCACGGCCCGCGTAACGGAACATGCCTTCGATTCCCGCCGGCGTGTTGATCATGAGCAGGTCCGCTTTCTTGGAGGTGATGCGGTAAGAGTGCGGAATGTTCTTGGGCAAGAAGACGATTCCACCCTCCGATAGCTCCATCTCCTGGTCGTCGTACCAAAGCACCGCGGTCCCCTTGATGAGCATGAACACCTCATCCTCACGCGTGTGCTTGTGGTACGGCGGCGCCTCGCCTTCGCTGACGTCGAAGCGTCCGACCATCAGCTGGCCATCTGTGGCCTTGCCGTCGAGCAATATCGCCAGTGTGCCGCCGTCGAGCCATTCCAGTTGTTGCTGCTGCTCAGGTTGTGCCAGATATGCCATGCTCACGAGTCGTCCTCATTCGTTGTCGGCGGGAGCACCAACTCTCCGCGAGCCACTACCTACACTAAAATAGTCGTGGTTCTCCGGGGATGTGCACCACGACTACATGGGTGGTGTCGGCTGCCTGAGACCGATCAGAAGGGCGCGTCCACAAAGCCGTTCGTGGTGTTGGCGCCGTCGTGGTTGTCGACGGAGTAGTGGGGCAATGTGGGGGTGGTAGCTATGTCGGCCTGGGCCGGTCCCGCGAAACCCAGCACGGCTGCGGTCAAACAGCTGGCAATCAGTTTGGCAAATCCGAACTCCTCATTTCGATGCATTCCTAAAATTTCTAATCTCATTGGCTGCTCTATAAGGTTGAATATACTGCTCAGAGGGTTAATTCCGCTGGCAGAAATTGATCGGCGAGTGGCAGGAATTAACCACATTTCAAACCTCGACCGGCGACGGTTCCGGTGCCGCCGTGCCGCCGACCTCGGCTGCCTCGTGGCGACCGCATTCGCATCGGGCGCGCTTGACCCTGAGCCGATTCTCCACGGGTTCGCCTACTATTGAATCGTGGCTAAAAAACCGTCGGCGCGGCAGAACGAGTCTCAGGACGAGGCCTTCTCCAAGTCGGCGAGGACCCGGCGCCGCATCCTCGATGCCGCCGCCCACGTCCTCAGTGTGAAGGGCTACGCGGGGACACGCTTGTCCGACGTCGGCGACTACGCCGAGCTTCAAGCACCGGCGATCTATTACTACTTCGCGTCGCGTGATGACCTGATCGAAGAAGTCATGTATTCCGGGATCGCGGATATGCGCAAGCACCTGCAGGACGTGCTTGACGCGCTGCCGCCGGACGCATCGGCAATGGATAAGATTCTTGCAGCCGTCGAGGCACATCTACGGCATGAGCTTGAGTTGTCGGACTACGCCTCGGCAACTATCCGCAACTCCCGTCAGATTCCCGAGCCGCTGCGGGCGCGCCAGCTCAAGGAAGACGCTGCCTACGGCAAGATCTGGCGGCGCCTGTTTGATGAGGCACGTGCCAACGGTGAGCTGAACAGCGATCTCGACGCCCGGCACGCCCAGTTGCTGGTGATCGGCGCCTTGAACTGGGCTGCGGAGTGGTTCGATCCCCGCCGCAGTTCGGTGGACACGATTGTGTCTAACGCTCAAGTCCTAGTGCTCAATGGCCTCAGCCCTTCGCCGTCGGGATCACGCCGCGCTAACCGCACCCACACGGCAGCGACAGGCCGCTGACCCGCCGCTGCTAAGGCTCGTGTTTCGGCGCTGTGGTGCCCACTATTCGGCCGCCGCCTGTGCTGGCTGCAGCGCCGCGACGATCTTTGCGACCACGAGCTTCGCTGTTTCCGCGCAGGCCGTGGTCCCGCCGTTGGCGTACTCCTTCACCCCGTCTCCCACGTTCCACAACCCGGCGAATGGCGTGTGATGCGGCAGGTCGTAGCCCGACACCGCCCGCTGCGGCGGCCAATCATCGCGCGTGACAGCGATATTCAGGATTCTGGCGCGATGGTCGAAGTCGTCGATGTTCTCGCGCAGATCCTGCAGGAGTCGTTCGGTCTCGGCGGCTTCGTCGAAATCGTCGAGAGACGGCTTGGGCACTGCGGTGCCCACGTAGAGGTTCCACCCGGGCGGCGCCATCTCGGGGCACATGTCGGTGAAGTTGGCGATGTAGGCCAACCGCTGCGACGCGGCGAAGCTCAACATTCCCGACACGTCGACCAACCGTTCCCGGCTGGCGAAGTTGACCGAGATCATGGCGGTGGGCCGGTCGCCCTTCTTCACCAGATCCTGGTAATCGGCGGGGACGTTCTCCTCGCCGAGAAGCTTGACCGTTGCGGCGGGCCCGATGTCGCTCACCACCACCGGCGCCTCCACCGTGATCGTCTCGCCGTCGCGGATCACCTGCACACCGGTCACTGTCGCGCCGTCGGAGATGATCGCGACGACTGATGTGGACAGCCACACCTGACCGCCGTGGGACTCGATGGTGCTGGCCAGGCCCCGCCACAGGCCGATGGTGCCCTCGGGGTGGAAACCGAATCGCTTGAACGCACTCTTGCGGGTGAAGTACGTGAGGAACACCCGCGCGGGCAGATCCTCAGAGCCGACGGCGAAGATCGACGCGCACATGTTGCGGAAGATGCCGTGCACGCCTGCGTTTTTCGTGTAGCGCGAGACCCATTCGGCCGTGGAGATCTCGTCCTCGGGCAAACCCGAGTCATTGCGCGCAGCCCCGATACCCTTCACCAGCTTGGCGCCCTGGCGGGTGAGCTTGCTCAGCAAGAAGCCCCAGCCGCCGCCGGTGACGTCGACATCCTTGCCGCCGATGCGGTACAGCAAGGGCGGTTTGGGCTCGCGGATGTCGAATGGTGAGCCGACCTCCTCGCACTTCTGTTGGGTGATTCCACCGACCTCGATCACGATGGCGCCGTTGTTGACCTTGAAGCCGTCGATGTCATCAGTAGAGGCCCGGCCGCCGACCTTGTCGAGCCGTTCCACGACCAACGTGCGGTAGCCGCGGTGCGCTAGGCGCGCGGCCGTGAACAGGCCGCCCGCTCCTGCTCCGACCACAACGACGTCGAATTGGGTTGTACTCATCGGGATTTCCCTCCAAGACTCAATAGGACCGCGGTAGACCAAGCGACGACTGTGCGATGAAGTTCAGCACCATCTCCCTGCTGACCGGCGCGGTACGCATGAGCCGCGTGACGAACCACAGCTCGGACAGCCCGTATTCGTGCGAAAGCCCGTTGCCTCCGTGGGTCTGGATCGCCTGGTCGAGAGCCTTGAGCGCGGCCTCGGAGGCGGTGAGTTTCGCGATGTTGGCGGCTTCGGCCGCGGATTCACCCGCATCGAAGAGTTCGGCACTGCGGGCCGTCGCCATCCTGCTCAGCTCCACAGCGACATGTGCTTCGGCGAGCGGATGAGCGATGCCCTGATGCGCGCCGATCGGCGTGTCCCACACGCGCCGTTCCTTCGCGTAGTCGACAGCCCTGCCGATGGCATAGCGTCCGATTCCACCGCACAAGGCGCCCACCAGGATTCGTTCCGGGTTCAGGCCGTGGAACACCTGGCGCAGGCCGTTTCCCGCGACCCCGATGAGCGCATCCTCGCCGATCTCGACGTCGTCAAGAAACACCGTGAATTGCTTGTCGGGCGACACGATCGAGGTGTCGATCTTCTGATAGGTCAAGCCGGGGCTGTTGGTCGGCACCACGAACAGTGAGAGCGCGCTCTTCTCCTGCGTCGAGTGGTCGGCGTCACGGGTGACGACGAGCAGCGCGTCGGCCTGGTCCACCGCCGAGATGTAGTACTTCGAACCCGATATCGTCCATCCACTGCCCGTGCGCCGCGCGGTGGTCTTCACGTTGTGGCTGTTGGAGCCGGCGTCGGGCTCCGTCAGGCCGAACGCCATGATCCTTGTTCCATCGGCAATCGCAGGCAGCCAACGCTGCTTCATTTCCTCGGAAGCGTGGTGGGCCAGGATGTTTCCGCATATCGCAGGCGAGATGACCCAGATCAGCAACGGCATACCGTGGGCGGCGAGTTCCTCGACAACGATGACGGCTTCGGCCATGCCTGCTCCCCCGCCACCGTATTCTTCTGGCAGGTGCAACCCGAGCAGGCCTGCGGCCCCGAGGTCCTTCCACAGCTCGTCGATGCCACCGCCGGATCGGCCACGCTCGGTGAAGTACTTCACTCCGTAGCGCGACGCGATGTTGGCTACGGTCTCACGGATTGCTCTGTGCTCCACGGAGTCCTGGATGAGTCCCATGCCCTACCTCCCGGTGAATTCGGCTCGGCGCTTTGCCGCGAAATCGGCAATGGCCGTGGCGGCGTCGACCGTGTCGCCGATCTGTCGGATCGCGTCGGTCTCGGCTTGCAGCTGCATCGAGAGATCGTTGCGCCACGAGTCGCGCAACAGCGCACGCATCTGTGCGAAGCCCCGGGTGGGTCCATTCGCCAGCTCCCGCGCCACCGCCTCGGCACGGCTCCGCAGTTTCTCGGCGGGCACAATCTCATTGATCAGACCCCACTGCAACGCCTCTGCGGCGTCTATCGGCCTGTTACGCAGGTACGCCTCGGTGGCGCGACGCGGACCGATCAGCCGGGGCAGATGCCAGGTTCCGCCGCCATCCCCCGAAAGCCCAAGTCCGGCAAAGGCCGTCACGAACTGGGTGTCCTCGGCCGCAATGACCAGGTCCGCTGCGTACAGATAGCCGAGTCCGCCGCCTGCGACCGCCCCGTGAGCGGCGGTCACAATGGGGGCGTCGACGCGGCTCAGGACACGGAACGCCTCGTGGAAGGGTCCGGTCATCTGCGCGAACAGCGTGCCGAACCGTTCGGCGGTGCGAGCGAGGAAGTAGTCGATGTCGCCGCCGACGGTCAGCGCGGGGCCGTTGCCACAGATGAGCACGGCCCGGATCGCGTCGTCGGCCGCGATGCGGCGGGCCACGTCGAGGGTTTCCTCAGCCATTTGCATGTCGATGGCGTTGCGGACGTCCGGCCGGTTCAAGCAGATGGTCGCGACTGCGTCCGCGACCGAGTATTGAACTGTCTGCTGCGCAGCACCACTACCAAGGGCCCGCACCCATGCAGCGCTGTCGGTCAGCTGGTGCAGGGAAACGATTCGCCGGTCCTCGGCGAATGCGAGGAGATGGATGTATGCCGCATCCAGTCGGCGGCCTGACTCGCGGCCCTCCCCTCGGTAGTGACCGGCCACGAACAGTCGGCCGTCATCGAGGAGGCGGAACTCCTCCGGCTGTGCCTCTACTTTGTAGTGGCGTCCGATTGTCCACCACAGGTCGCGTTGCATTGCCTCGGGCCCGTCGTGGCGTCCACCCATGTCGAGCGGAAGGCCGTCGGTCGCGTGACCGACGAACTCCGGATGCAGCAGCTTCGACAACGCATCGCGGTTACCGGCGGCGAGCGCTCGGTAAAGCTGTTGCGCGGTCGCCACTTCCGTGTGCAGGTCGTCGGGGACGTTCATCCGGTGGTTCCCCTCTCAGGCC
>JAVXWV010000450.1:0-11108 GCA_032230775.1 Mycobacterium sp.
GAACTCAACGGGTCGTCCGGTGACACCATGCGGGCCATGGTCAACGGCTCTGGCGTTCGACGGATCGGCACCCCGGACGACATCGCCGCCGCTGCAGATTTCCTGCTCAGTCCCGCGGCAGGATTTATCACGGGGGTAGATCTGCTGGTTGACGGTGGCGTGGTCGCGGCCGTCCGAACCGGAACGCTTGACCTAGCGACCGCTGCGGGTTGATGCGGGCAGGTTGAGCATCCGGCGTGTCATCTGTTTCAAGTGGGTGCGAAGGGTCTCGCCGTCGACATCGGCGAGCAGCGGATGCATGACGGCCACGCTGATCGCGCTCGACAGCATCGCCGCGTGTAGTCGCGCTTCGACGCCGGCCTCGGTGCCGAGCAGGGCCGCGTAGAGGCGTTCGATGAACTGCTGAAACGGTTCGTACTCGGCCTGCAGACGAATGATGACCGGATCGAACATCGGAACGTTGAATGCGCCGCGGCGTTCGATGGCCTGCTCGATCATCCGGTCGAGCAGCACCTCCCGCGCCCGCAGGGGATGCCCCTGGGCTTCGGCCGCCTCGAGCGCATCCTCGAGCCTGCTCATCTCCCGTTCCGTGATCGCGATGACGATCTCTTCCTTCGTCTTGAACTGGCGGTACACCGCCGCCTTCGTCACGCCCATGGCGTCGGCGATCATCTGCAGCGACGTCCCGCTCACGCCGCGCTCGGAGATCAGTTTCAAGGCCGCGTCCAACACACGGGTCTGAGCCGCGGTGCGCGTGATCGCGCCGAACCTGCGGTCCTCCTGGGTGGACATCACAGCGACGAGGGTAGCGGAGGATTGAAAGTGAAGTAGCCGATCGGCTACTTCACTGAGCGGGTGGTAGTGGGCTGTGGCGAAACGAAAACCGTCTCGGCGAGCATGCGTCGAAGCCACGAGCGGTAGTCGTCGACCTTCCACCCCTCGCGGCGGGTCTGCAAGTACGTCTCGACACCACACAGCACCGCAGTCGTCATGACGAGTTCGTCGAACGGAACGTCGCCGCGAAGCCATCCGCGGTCGCGGAACGCTTCGAGCACCCGTCGAAATTGCAGGGCGATGCTCGCGAACAGTTCGTTCATGAACCGCTTGAGGTCGGGATCGGCGTTGGCACCGCCCAACAGCGCTGGGGCCAGGGGTGCGGTCTTTTCGTGCACGTCGCTGGCAGCGGCGACGACGGCGTCCACCGCGTCCTCGTAGTCGTCGATAGCCAGAAGCGCGCGGCCAACCTCCAGGTTGAAAACGTTCTCTTCACCGGTCACGCCGAACGCGACGTGGTCGATGGCGGCCATCAGGAGTGCCGCCTTGGGCCCCTGTCCTTGGACGGTTTCTGCGGACACACCGGCCTCCGCCGCGATTTTCGCCAGGGTAGTGCGGGCGTAGCCATTGGCTGCGAACAGCTTCGCCGCGGTTGCGAGCACCCGTGACCGCGTCGCTTCGGCCTGCTGTTGACGAAGCTCGGACCGATATGCCCGTAAGCCCGTCCGAGATATTGACTTGGGTGGCACGGTAATGAATACTACCAGACAGGAATCAAGGGGCGGTCAGGGGAGCGATGTCATCGATCATCATCTGTGGCTTTCCAGCGCACGGTCACGTGACGCCACTGCTGGCGGTCGCCGAGAATTTCGTCAAGCGCGGCGACGACGTCCGATTCATCACCGGTGCGTTGTTCGCCGATAAGGTTGCCGCCACGGGCGCGACGTACGTTCCGGTGCATCCCGACGCCGACTTCGGCGACCAGCCCCTTAGTGAGCGCTTTCCCGAACGTGCCAGGTTGAGGGGCCGGGAGGCGATTGCCTTCGACATCAAACAAGTCTTCGCCCGGCCCGCCAAGCCTCAGTACGACACGATTATGGCGGCGTTGGCAGCGCAACCGGCGGACGTGGTGATCGCCGACGTCGCCTCCCTGGGAGCGGCATTCCTCCTCGAGCATCAGCGTCCAACGCGCCCGCCGGTCATCATGTGCGGGATCGCTCCGCTGCCCATCGACAGTCGCGACACCGCGCCCTACGGCCTGGGGCTGCGGCCGGCCCGCATCATGAACCGTCCGCGAAATGCCGCACTGACCGCCGTTTCTCGTCGAATCCTGCGGTCGGCCTTTCAGGCCATCGACGATTTCCACAGGCAAGTACACGACAACGACATGCCGTTCACCTTTATGGACTGGGGTCGTCACGCAGAGGCAATCGCACAGTTCAGCGTGCAGTCGTTCGAATACCCTCTGTCCGATGCGCCGTCCACCCTTCACTTCGTCGGGCCGCTATCCGCCACCGGCTCGCAGGCTCCGCTGCCGGAGTGGTGGTCGGACCTCGACGGCAGCCGGCCCGTTATCCACGTCACCCAGGGCACGGTCGCCAACACCGACTACGGCCAAGCCATCGCGCCGACACTGCGTGCGCTCGCCGACCAAGACGTCCTGGTCGCGGTCACCACAGGGGGTCGACCACTGGACACGCTGCCCCCGCTGCCTGCGAACGCCCGCGCAGCGACGTATCTTCCCTATGACGAATTACTTCCGCGCACTTCGGTTTTCGTGACCAACGGCGGTTACGGCGGCGTCCAGTACGCCTTGCGCTACGGTGTGCCTACCGTCACCACCGGCGGCAAGGAAGACAAGCCCGAGGTGGGTGCCCGTGTCGCGTGGTCCGGTGTCGGGCGGCGCATCAGAAGTGAACACCCAACGCCGCAGGCAATGCGGCGCGACATCCTCGCCGTACTGAATGAGCCGCGTTACCGCGAAGCCAGCCGCCGGATCGCCGCCGACATGGCCGCGGCCCCTGGCTTCGCCGGCTTGGCCGACATCGTCGACCGGTTGGCCGTGGGCAATGCCGCGCTTTTAGCCGACGACTCGGCAAGCGTCGACTGATCGAGCGACGTCTCTCGCCACGCATTGACCGTACAGTTGCCGATCGGCTACCGTCCAAGTTGCCGATCGGCAACCAACGCTATGCATCAAGAGGGTTCGACGATGAGACGCACTGATGGTGAGTTGATCCTTTTCTGGACACTGCCCGTAGTGGCGATCATTTGGGTGTCCGCGTTCCTACTGTTTCCTGGCTTCCTCCATCCAATGTCGCCGACGATGTCCGCGGACGAGGTCGCGGCTTTCTATCGCGATGACACCGCACGGATCCGCTACAGCATGATCTTGTTCAACTGGTTCGGCGTGGGTCTGATCCCCGTCGTGATCCTTTTGGCGATGCAGATCCGCCGGATGGCTCACCGCACGCCGATCCTGTCCTACAGCCTGATCGCCTGCGCCGGCGGCCCGCCCACGCTCTTTCTCATCGCCAACATGTTCTGGCTGCTCGGTGCCTTCCGCCCGGACCGCGCCCCCGAGTTAACCCAGTTGCTCAACGATCTTGCGTGGCTGACCTTCACCGTTCTGGTTCCCTACTTGATCGCGCAGTGCCTGCTGCTGGCGCTGGCGATCTACTGGGATCGGCAGGAGCGACCGGTTTTCAAAACGTGGGTGGCGCACTTCAATCTGTTGATCGCGGTCGCGCTCGCACCTGCCGCCTTCACCTCGCTGGCGTCCACCGGGCCACTTGCCTGGGACGGCGTGTTGTCGTTCTGGGTCAAGAACATAGCCATCTTCGTATGGATCGTTGTCATGGGAATCGTTCTTGGCCAGACGATTCGACAGCAGCGAGCGCAGGACATGGTTGCCGTATGAGTACATCGACAACGGAGTCGGTGACGACACCAGACCCGCCCGCCGGTTCACTGGTGAGCCGGTTCGTCTGGAACCTCCGCCACCATCCCAAGCGCGAGTTGTGGTTCGCGTGGTGGGTGATGGTGATCTTCTACCAGCTGTACGGCGTGCTGTTCTTCTTCGTCACTCGCGTCCAGCCTCCGCCAAGCCCTGCATGGGATACCCCGACGGTCGCGCAGTGGTTCGACGACCACGGCCTCGGTATTCTCGCCGGCTTCGGCGTGGTGTTTCTCGTCGCAGGGATGTGTGCGCCGATGAACGCGCTTCTCGCGTATTCGATGCGGCGGATGTCAGTGAGTCGTCTCTTCGCGTACTCCTACTTGATCATCTATTCGTTGGCCGCCATCCCCGGCATGCTGGTGATGGCCATCGCGATGACCGTTGGCGCCCTTCGGCCGGACCGTGACCCCGAGTTGATCCACTGGCTCTACGATTTCGCGTTCCTGTCGTTCAGCGGAACCATGGGAGTGTTCATGATCGGCTCCTTGGTGTGGATGGTGGCGATTCTGCTCGACAAGAACCGCGTGTTCCCGAAGTGGTTCGGCTACCTGAGTTTGTGCAACGCGCTGACCGAAGTCGTCGTCGCGCCTGCGTGGATCTTCCACCGCGGCGTATTCGCGTGGAACGGTGCGATCGCTTGGTGGATCAACATGGTTGTGTTCGTTCTCTACACGGCCGTATTCATTGTGTTGTTGCGGAAGATGATTCAACGCGAGGACTTCGGTACAGGACCGCTACCCGAGGCGGTCCGATGACGAACCTTGCGGACCCACCACCGCAACTCGACGAGAAGTCGAGAAAGTTCGTGCCCGGGCAGCCCGATATGTGGATGTTCGTTCTCTTCGAGTCGCTTCTCTTCACCGGGTACTTCTCGGTGTACCTGGTCTCGCGCACCCAGAACGAGGAGCTCTACCAACAGTCCCAGGCCGATCTGGATCATCGCATCGGGGTGTTCAACACCATCGCCTTGCTGCTGAGCTCGTGGGCCATCGCGCGTTGCGTCCAGGCGGCCAGGGACGGCGCGTACCGGTCGGCGTTGATCAACGCCTTTCTGACGATGTTCTTCGGGCTCGTGTTCTTGACCTCCAAGGTGCTGGAGTGGGTCAAGGAGATCGGAATGGGAAACACGTTCACCAGCAACGAGTTCTTCCAGCACTACTTCTTCCTGACCTCGATCCACTGCATACACGTGTTGATCGGCTTCGTCGTGCTTGGCGTTGTCGTCTATCAGTTGTGGAGCCCGGCCCGGCGCTCCCAGCAGCTCGTCGAAACGTGCGCGACCTACTGGCACACCGTCGACTTCCTGTGGGTTCTGATCTTTGCGTTGCTCTACGTCGTGAGGTGATCTGTGAGCACAACTTTCAACAAGAGACTGCTGATCGTCTGGTCGATCCTGACGTCGATGACGCTCGCATATGTCTGGATTGATCACACGGTCGATCAGAACGGCACGTTGAGAGCCAGCACCGTGGTCACCGTCAGCGCGATCGTGATCGCGCTCATCAAGGTGCGCATCATCTTTCGGGAGTTCATGGAGGTACGGCATGCCCCCGCATGGTTGTGTCGCGTCACCGACGCCTGGGTTGTTCTCATTGCCGTGTGCCTGTTGGGCAGCTATTTCGTCGGCTCAGCGGTCGCTGGTTAGGCCCGTGCGGACACCGCCAGACCCGCGCGGTAGCCGAACACCATTGCGGGACCAAGCGTCCCACCGGCCCCTCCGTACGCCTTACCGGTCGCGCCCGCCATTGCGTTACCAGCGGCGAACAGGCCAGGGATCGCTGAACCGTTGACGTGCAACACCCGGCCGTCGCGGTCGGTGCGCGGGCCGCCCTTGGTACCCATGGCACCGATCGACACCGGCACCGCGTAGTACGGGGCGGTGTCGACGGGACCCAGCGTCTTGCCTGCCGTGGTCGCTGCCTTGTCGTCGCCCCAATAGCCGTCGTAAGCACTTGCGCCGCGGCCGAAGTCGGGATCGGACTCGTGCGCGGCGTTCTCGTTCCACGCGGCAAGCGTGCGCGCCAGGCCGTCGGCGTCAATGCCGGTCTTCTCGCCGAGTTCTGCCAGGTCCTTGGACGGCGAAAACCAGTCGGGAGCGGGGCCGTCCGGGTCGACTCCAAGGAAGCCGTACCGCTTGAGATGAAGCGAGTCGAACACGATCCATGCCGGGTCGTTCGCGTACCCGTCGCGTGGGTCGAGGTACTGGAACGGGCCTGCCATCGAGTTGTATTCGCCTGCCTCGTTGAGGAACCGCTTGCCGGCCCGGTTGACGATGACACTTCGCGGGCGCGTGCGTTCGAGTCGGACGCTGCGGCTGCGCGGCTGACCCTGGAACGTGTCGCCAGGCAGTTGCACGATCGGCACCCACCAGGCTTCACCCATGTTCGCCAGGTCGGCGCCGTGCGCCATTGCCATGCGCAGCCCGTCGCCGGTGTTGTTCGGCGGTGAGACCGCGCCGCGCATGGGCCCGCGTAGATAGGCCTCGACGAGCTTCGTATCCCACTCGAACCCGCCCGTCGCCAGAACCACACCGCGTCGTGCACGAACGCGAAAGTCCTTGTCTTCGTGCGTAACACGCACGCCGATAATTCCTAGTGGGTCCGCGACGAGCTCCACGGCGCGGGCGTTCGTCCGCGGTACCACACCGATGTCGAGCAGCCCCTTCAGCAGCCCGGCGATCAGCGCGGTGCCTGCCACGCAGTAGTCACCGGACTCGTTGTCGACCGACGCGTGGATCCGTGCGCGGGTCTCTGCGTCGATGCCGACATTGCTGAAATCCGCAGGGAACGACGTGATGTGGTCCCGCCATTCGCCCAGCCGAGACAGATCGAACGGCTTGGCATTCAGCGACCGCCCGCCAGAGGGCCTGCCGCCGGGCAATTCCGGCTTGTAGTCTGGAAATCCCTCCGCGATTTCGAACCGTAGATCGCTATGCGCCTCAACGAAATCCAGCATGGCCGTGCCGGTGCGAACGAACGTCTCCATCAAGTCGTCGTCCATGAACCCCAGTGACTGCGCGCGCAGATAGTCCATTGCGTCCTCGACCGGCAACTCTCCGTCGGATGCGCGCTGATGTGCGGGAATCCAGACGATGCCACCCGAGACCGCCGTCGTGCCACCGACCGTCGCCGCCTTCTCGAAGACCGCCACCGAGGCGCCGTTGGTCGCCGCGGTCAGCGCGGCCGTCAATCCTGCACCGCCGCTTCCGAGCACGACCACGTCGACGTCGTTGTCCCAGTCGGTCACGTTTCATCCCTTCAGCTGAGGATCGTGGATAGTTCGTCGGCCGCCCTGATGACCGCGTCCCTGCCGCCCACGACCACGTCCTCCCGATGGGAGATGAGGTTGATGCACGTCGGCGGAGACGGCGGTCGACGCCGCACCGGCACGGCAAGGCCGTACGTGTTCGGCTCGACCTCGCCGTGCGTGATGACCCAACCCTGTTGTCGCGCTTGCGGAACGAGGTCACGTTCGCCCGGGCGAGGCGGCATGCTGGCGAGCAGGGCGATCCCTGCCGCTCCCCGCTCCAGTGGATATCGGCTGCCCTCGTGAAAGGACAGTTGATAGAAGACGTTGCTCGGCACGATGACCGCGATCGCGACCTGCTGATCGCCCTCGGCGACAAGCAGCGACACCGTGGTGCCGAGTTCGTCGGCCAATCCGCGCAGCGTGGGCACGCTCAACTGCCGGACGTTGTTGTCGAACGAAGCTCCCAACACGGCGAGCGCGGCGGCCGACCGGTATCGGCCGTCCTCTCCCTTGGCGACCATCCGGAACTGCGCCAGCGTGCTGAGCAGCCGGTATGCGATCGTCCGGTGAACGCCGATGTCGTCGGCGACCTGCTGGACCGTCAGCCCGGTCGGGGACGTTGCGACCAACTGCAGCGCCGACAAACCCCTTGCCAACGTCTGCGAGCCGGGCGCACCGTTCGGCGCGGGGGTGCCGCTCGCCTCAGTGACCGACGCAGCCATGGCGGCCCCTTCCCTTGACATCCACCCGCGAGAGTGATGCTCTGACTATAGTGCACGTGCATGTGCGATAAATGAGCAGAGTGCTTACAAAATACGAGAATTCGATTCTCGCCGTCAAGAGAGGTGACGAGTGGCTGAACCCCAACCGCTCCTCGCGTCCGCGGCTTACGAGAGCGTCTGGAGCGATCTTCAGGGCGTCCCGTTCTCGCAGGGCTACCTCGACGCGGGGGGAGTGCGCACCCGCTATCTGCACGCCGGCGATCCCGCTCTGCCTGCGCTGGTGTTTCTCCACGGTTCCGGCGGCCACGCCGAGGCATACGTGCGCAACCTGGAGGCCCACGCCGAACACTTCTCGACGTGGTCGATCGACATGCTCGGCCACGGATACACCGACAAGCCAGGTCGCCCTCTCGAGGTGAGGCACTACGTCGATCACCTGATGGCCTTTCTGTATGCCAGCGGCGCTGAGCGCGCCCACATCAGCGGCGAATCACTCGGCGGGTGGGTCGCGGCCCGCGCCGCAGTCGATCACCCGGACCGGATCGACAAGTTGGTGCTCAACACCGCAGGCGGTTCGCAGGCCGATCCAGATGTGATGAAGCGGATCATCACACTGTCGATGGCCGCCGCCGAGAACCCGACGTGGGAGACCGTGCAGGCCCGCATCAAATGGTTGATGGCCGACAAGGCCAAGGATTACGACGATATCGTCGCGAGCAGGCAACGCGTCTATCGCCAGCCTGGCTTCATCGGCGCGATGAAAGACATTATGGCGCTTCAGGATCCTGAGATTCGCGCACGCAATCTGCTCAGCCCCGACGAGTACGGGGCGATCACCGCACCGACGCTGGTGGTGTGGACCAGTGACGACCCGACCGCCGACGTCGCGGAGGGCAGGCGCATCGCGTCGATGATTCCTGGGGCTCGGTTCGAGGTGATGCCGGGGTGTGGGCACTGGCCCCAGTACGAGGACCCAAAGACGTTCAACTCCCTGCATCTCGACTTCCTGTTGGACCGGTAGCGATGAGCAACGAGCCGGATGTCGTCATCGTCGGGGCGGGCCCCGTCGGGCTGACCCTGGCGAACATCCTTGGCCTGCAGGGCGTTCACACGTTGGTGGTCGACGAGCGACCTTCTCTCATCGACTATCCGCGTGGCGTCGGCCTCGACGACGAGGCACTACGCACGTTCCAGTCGATCGGCCTTGTCGAGCGCATCCTGCCGCACACCGTGCCCAACCAGATCCTGCGGTTCTTCGACACCAACCGCCGACTGCTTGCCGAAATGGCACCACCCGACGCGCGTTTCGGCTGGCCGAAGCGCAACGGTTTCGTCCAGCCGATGGTCGACGCCGAATTACTGGTCGGGCTGGATCGGTTCGACCACGTCGAGGTGGCCTGGAACCGTCAGATGGAAAACTGCACGGAAACCGAGGACGGCGTGACGGCCGAGTTCGCCGACGGACAAGAGCCCGTGCACACCCGTTATGTGGTCGGCTGCGACGGCGGCCGCAGTGCCACCCGCCGGCTGATGGGTGTCTCGTTCGACGGCACCACGTCCTCGACGCGCTGGCTCGTCATCGACTGCGCCAACGATCCGCTCGGCCATCCCAACAGCGAAGTGGGGGCGGATCCCGCGCGGCCATACGTGTCGATCTCCATCGCCCACGGAATTCGGCGCTTCGAGTTCATGATTCACAGCGACGAAACCGACGAAGAAGCCGAGGATCCGGCGTTCGTCAGGCGCATGCTCGCACAGCTGGTCCCGCATCCGGACCGCGTCGACATCATTCGGCACCGGGTGTACACCCATCACTCGCGCATCGCGGGGGCATTCCGGAAGGGACGCCTGATGTTGGGTGGCGACGCCGCCCATCTGATGCCGGTGTGGCAGGGGCAAGGTTACAACAGCGGCATCCGGGACGCGGCCAACCTCGGCTGGAAACTCGCGGCAGTGGTAAACGGTCACGCCGACGATGCGCTGCTCGACACCTACGACGTCGAGCGACGCAAACACGCCAGGGCGATGATCGACCTGTCCACCATGGTCGGACGGGTCATCTCGCCCACCAATCGTCGGATCGCCGCCCTGCGGGACCGCGTCATCCACGCCGCATCGGTCGTCCCGTCTCTGAAGCGCTACATCCTGGAGATGCGGTTCAAGCCGATGCCGCGTTACCAGCAAGGCGCCGTCTTCCACGCCGAAACGCCTTCGGACACCTCACCCACCGGCACGCTGTTCATCCAGCCGCGCGTCGACACGCGCGAGGAACAAAACGTTCTGCTCGACGACGTGTTGGGCACCGGCTTCGCCGTCCTGTGCTGGAGCAACAACCCGCGCGCATTCCTGGGTGATGAAGCCTTCGGTCGGTGGAAAGCGTTGGGTGCCACGTTCGTTGCCGCCCGGCCGATGACCCAGCTGCACTGGGCGGGGCACGACGACCCAGACGTCGTCATCGTCGGCGATCGCACAGGAGCGTTGAAGGCGTGGTTCGACGCGCACACCGATTCCGTGTTGTTCCTGCGCCCCGATCGGTGCATCGCCGGAGCCTGCATCGCCCAACGCGCACCTGAACTGTCCGCATCACTGTTCAAAGTCCTCTGTCTCACCCAGGGAGGAGGCTCCGGTGCCACTCGCCCTCTGCTGTATGTCGCACAGCCCGCTACTGAATCTTCCGGGACCGTCACAGGTTCTCCTTGACGACATCGACTCCGCGCTGGCCGAAGCCCGCCAGTTCGTCATGTCGTATGAACCGGAACTCGTCGTCATCTTCGCGCCGGATCACTACAACGGCTTCTTCTACAGGACGATGCCGCCGTTCTGCATCGGTACCGCGGCAACGGGCGTCGGAGACTACGGCACCTATGCGGGGCCGCTCAACGTGCCAGCCGATCTCGCAACCGACTGCGCGACGGCCGTTCTCGAATCCGGCATCGACGTTGCGATATCGGCCAGCATGGATGTCGACCACGGAACGGTGCAGCCACTGCAGAAGCTGTTCGGAGACGCGACGGCGCGGCCGGTGATCCCGATCTTCATCAACTCCGTGGCCACACCGCTTGGCCCGCTGCGCCGGGTGCGGGCGCTGGGCGCAGCCGTCGGCACGTACTTGGCGACGCTGGGTCAACGGGTCCTGATCATCGGATCCGGTGGGCTGTCCCATGATCCGCCAGTGCCGACCTTGGCGTCGGCTCCGCCTGCTGCATTGGGCCGGATCGTGCACGGCAATCCGATGACACCCGAACAGCGGCAGGCACGCCAGGTTGCGGTGATGGAAGCCGCGCGCGAGTTCGCGGATGGGCAGGGATCGCTCCAACCACTCAATCCCGAGTGGGATATCGCCTTCCTCGAGTTGCTCGACTCCAATCGGCTCCCGGAGGTCGATGCCTGGTCGAACACGTGGA
>JAVXWV010000451.1:0-3749 GCA_032230775.1 Mycobacterium sp.
ACCTGGATGTGATGCGATGACGCATCGGCCTTCACGATCTGGCGGCGGCCGACGTCGAAAGCCAACGAGATGTCCTGTGCGCCGAACGCGCCGTCGCCGAAGCCGATCCCGTACAGCTTCGCGTCCACATTGACCTTGGTGCCCGGCTGGTAGTACTCCTTGGTCCGCCAGTGCACCCGCGAGCCCTCCGACTCGTCCGGCAGCCACGCCCAGCTGCCCACGGTGGGCGGGTCGCAGGTCACGGTCAGCGCCCGCTCGACGGCGGCCTTGTCGCTGATCGACGCGTCGAATTGGATGATCACCGGCGCGGCGACACCGACAACCTGCCCGTCGGCGAGCTGGAACTGACCATTGACCTGCTTGCTGGGGTTGACCGTAGTGAACTTGGCCGACACTGGGACGGCCTTACCGTCGTGGCCGACCACCGAGCCGCCCCAGGTGTAGGAAGCGCCGAAGCCGAGCGGTTCGGTGGTGCTGAAAACGGTGCGATCGCGGTCGAGCGCGCCCGCAACGGGCTTGCCCTCCGCGTTTGTCAGCGTGACGCGCTGGAACCAGCCGTCCTTCACCTCAATGCGGACTGGCGTGACGGGCACGACGTCGGTGGCAGCGTCAGCAGGCAGATAGGTGATCGAGGGCGCGGCAGGCGGGGCGGGGGCGCCTGCGGTCGGTTTGCCGCTCTTGGTACCGCAGGCTGCCAGTGCGCCCGGCGCGACGACGCCGACCGCTAGGGCGGTCAACGCCCGCCGTCGACTGATCGACGGCAAAGGCTTGGCGGGGCTCACGTGGACCCAGGGTACCTAGAGAGCGGCCCCAATCAGAATCGGTTCGGGTGTGAGGTCTATCCCGAACGTCGTTCTAACGCCGTCGTGTACCGCCCTGGCCAGCGAGATCACGTCCGTTGTGGTGGCGCCGCCCCGATTGGTCACAGCCAGCGCATGCTTGGTCGATAACCGTGCGGGGGCGCCATCACCGGGATATCCCTTGCCGAAACCGGCCCGCTCCACCAGCCATCCCGCAGCCAGCTTCACCCCGTCCGGAGCAGGGTAGTTGGGCACTGGCCCGTCGATCTGGCTCCTCAGCCGGTCGAATTCACCCGTGCTGACGACGGGGTTGGTGAAGAACGAGCCGACGCTCCAGGTGTCATGGTCGGCCTCGTCGAGCACCATGCCTTTACTTCTCCGCAGCGAGAGCACCGCCTCCCGCACCACGACCGGGTCGGTGCGGGACCCCGGTTCCGCGTCCAGCGCAGCGGCCAGCTCGCCGTAGCGCATCGGGGCGCTGCGCCCTTCGGCATCAAGCGCGAACTCCACCTCGAGCACGACCGCGGCCTGAGAATGCTTGAGAATGCTTGTGCGGTAACCAAATTGGAGAGCATCCGGCGTCACCCAGCGATCCTCGCCGGTGCGGCGGTCGAGCAGCCGGACGCGACGGATGGTGTCGGCGACCTCGGCGCCGTACGCCCCGACGTTCTGCACCGGCGTCGCGCCTGCGGATCCTGGGATACCCGAGAGGCACTCGAGCCCGCCGAGCCCGTGCGCCAGCGAGGTGACCACGACGTCGTCCCACGGGGCGCCGGCTTCGGCGCGCACGATGTTGCCCTCGACGGTGATCTCGGTGTTGGCGAGCAGCACGACTGTCAGGTCGGTGAGGTCGTCAGCCAGCACCACATTCGAGCCCCCTGCGAGCACCAGCACGTCATCTGAAGCGCGCAGCACCTCGACGATCTGCTCGGTGCTGGTGCATGTGATCAACCGGCGCGCAACGGGTCCGATGCGCAGCGTGGTCAGCGGCGCCAGCGGCACATCGTCCGCGACGGCCGCGCCCCCCAGTTCCAGACCGGTCACGGGCGGTAACGGTAGCCTGGCCAGCTATGCCGCGTTCATTCGACATGGCCGCCGAATACGAAGGCAGCGTCGAACAGGTCCACCAGGCATTCGGCGATGAACAGTATTGGCTGGCGCGGCTGGCCGATTCCGGCGCCGACGACCACTCGCTGGATTCGATGACCGTCGACCCCGCAGGCGACATCGACGTCATCACCACTCAGACGCTGCGCGCCGACAGGCTTCCTGGTGTGGTTTCTCAGTTCCACCGCGGCGACCTGAGCTTCGTCCGCGAGGAGACGTGGAAGCCGGTACGCGACGGGCAGGCCACCGCGATCGTCAAGGGCTCGATCACCGGGGCGCCTGCGACGCTGAGCGGTACCGCCGTGCTCGCCCCGGCAAAATCCGGGGGCGGCTCGCGGCTGGAGTTCAACACCACCGTCGAGGTGCGCGTGCCGCTCGTCGGCGGCAAGATCGAGAACTTCATCGGCAGCGCACTCGTCGACCTGTTGATCGCAGAACAACGCTTCACCACGGTGTGGATCACGGAAAACACGTAATCCGTAAGTAAAATTATGTTCCATGTCGCGTCGCATGGATTACACCATCGAGTTCGACGCACCCGCTGAGAAGATTTACCAGGACTTCGCCAGCCGGGAATACTGGCAAACCCTGATGGACTCCTACCGCTTTCTGACGCCGCAGTCGGAGATCACGTCGTTCTCGTCAGGCGAGCGTGGCACCGACATCACCTTCGTGCAGAACCTGCCACGGATGTACCTGCCGCCGATCGCGCGGACCGTGATGCCGGTCGACATGGTCATCACCCGCACACAGCACTTCGATCGCTACGACCACGAGAAGAACCTGGCCAAGGGCACCTACGCCGCCTCAATCCCACACGGCCCTGGCAGCTTCGGCGGCCATTACTACCTCACCGACACCGATGCGGGCAGCCGGTTGCGGCTGGCCAGCGTCTGCAAGGTGAACATCCCGTTCGTCGGCGGCGCTCTAGAGGACCTGATCCTGCACCACATCAAACTGCTCTTCGACGCCGAGGAGGCGTTCACCGCTGACTGGATCGCCAAGCATCACTAAGCCCGTCGGCGCCATCACCCGAGGCACCACGGGCTACAACCGGCTGCGCCGCAGCGACCGCTGGCTGGTGCATTCGCGACGGGTGCGCGCCGCGCTGCAGGCCGCCGCCGACCCGCTTGTCATCGATCTCGGCTACGGCGCGATTCCGGTGACCACGCTGGAACTCGCGGCGCGGCTTCGAGTGGTGCGCGGCGATGTCCGCGTCATCGGCCTTGAAATCCACCCGGAACGGGTCGCAGGGGCTCGCGCCGCCGGAAACAGCACAGTGGAATTCGCGCTCGGCGGTTTCGAATTGGCAGGGCGCACACCGGTTTTGGTGCGCGCGTTCAACGTGCTGCGCCAGTACCCGGCCGACGCAGTGCGCGACGCGTGGTCGGTGATGGGGGCGGCGCTGGCGCCGGGCGGGCTGATCGTCGACGGCACCTGCGACGAGTTGGGCCGCCGCTGCTGCTGGGTGCTGCTTGACGCCGACGGCCCGGTCAGCCTGACACTGGCGTGCGATCCGTTCGCGATCGACCGCCCGTCGGATCTCGCCGAGCGGCTGCCCAAGGTGCTGATCCATTACAACGTCGCGGGCCAGCCCATCCACGCGCTACTGACGGCGGCGGACAGGGCATGGGCCAGCGTCGCGGGCCACGGCGTGTTCGGTCCGCGGGTGCGCTGGCGGGCGATGCTGGACCTGCTGC
This sequence comes from Mycobacterium sp., assembly GCA_032230775.1. Lineage (GTDB taxonomy): Bacteria > Actinomycetota > Actinomycetes > Mycobacteriales > Mycobacteriaceae > Mycobacterium. The sequence goes on from JAVXWV010000451.1 coordinate 3,608, forward strand.
GCGACGAGGGCTTGCCCGTCGAACCGCCGCGTCGCCGCATGCGCGACGGCGTGCTTTCCGTGCCGTGGTCGACGGTGGCGCCGCGGCTAGTCTGAGCAGCATGCGGATTGCCCTCGCCCAGATCCAGAGCGGCGCAGAACCC
>JAVXWV010000472.1:0-12790 GCA_032230775.1 Mycobacterium sp.
TAGGTGAAGCCCATCTGAGTCAGAAAGACGCCGATCTCTTTGTTGGTCATGGCCGAAGTTCCAATCTTCCGTGGGTGATCGTGTTGATGCCCTGCTAGTCGCCTCGAACGCGAACGAATTCTGGTCAATGCCATAGGCATACACCGTCAGTTCGGCGTCTATCGGTGTCGGCGATGCGAACCTCGCCGCCACCCGTGCCACCCGGCCGGGATCCTCAACTGCGAGCAGGTCGAGGAGGCGGTGCGTGCAGATCGCCAGGGTGCACAGGCCGTGGGTGAACACGAAGTCGAACCCGGCTGCACGCGCCACGTTGATGTCGAAGTGATGCGCCGACCAGTCGCCGGAAACCGCCGCATAGCGATGTGCCACACGCTTGTCGATATGCTCGGTGACCGACCCGAGCGGGTGCGCCCGTGCATCGTCTGGGAACCGATGATCGCTGGACATCGCTCCCAGCTCCGCGACGCCGTGCAGACCGAGCAACACCATCGTCCACCACTGCTCGACGGCGACCGATCCGTCGGCGTCGACCTGTTCGAACTGCACAACGATCTGGGTGCCCGCCCGAGACGGGCGTACCGCCGAGATCCATGCCGATGTGTCCAGGCGTTCTCCCGGGACGAGCGGTCGATGTAACACGATGTCGTGCTCGCCGTGCACCCCGCCGCGAACGCGCTGCCAGACCGCCTCGGGCACGTCGGCCCTTGCAGCTTCCTGCGGGGTGAATACCAGGATCACCGGGAACACGGCAGGGACGGCAAGCCCGGCGAGCACCGCCGCGGTCTGGTCGCCGGTCGCCGCCGCGTAGGCAGCGATGTATTCCGGCGCGAGAACGCCTGGGAACGGGCCGTGCCGGACGGGGGCCAGCGCCAACTCGCTCATGACGGATGCCCCTTCTGCGACGCGAACCCTGTACATTCCGTGGTTCGCATGGTAACGACATTCTCATAAATCGAGAAGACTGTTCTGAAGTGGGGCACTTTTTATGAAGTTCTCGTTCACCCATCCGATGCACAGCCATCCGTACAACGCGGAGCTGGTGACCGGGTCGGGCATCGCGACGGTGGCGGCGGCAGCCGAAGCGGCCGGGTTTCATGGTTTCGGGTTCACCGACCATCCTGCGCCAACGCAGCGATGGCTGGAGTCGGGCGGGCACGATGCGGTGGACCCGTTCGTGGCAATGGGCTTCGCCGCTGCCCGCACGACGACGCTGCGACTGATCCCGAACGTTGTGGTGTTGCCGTACCGGAATCCGTTCGTGGTGGCCAAGTCCGGCGCGACGCTGGATCTGCTGTCTGGCGGTCGGTTCACGCTTGCGGTTGGCGTCGGCTATCTGAAACGGGAATTCGCGGCGCTGGGTGTGGACTTCGACGAACGCGCTGCGGTGTTTGAGGAAGCCCTGGAGGTGATCCGCGGCATCTGGACGACCGACGACTTCTCGTATGAGGGGCTGCACTTCACCGCCAAGGGCATCACTGCCCATCCGCGGCCGGTCAGCAGGCCGCATCCGCCGATCTGGATCGGCGGCAACACCAGCGCCGCACGCGCGCGCGTGACGAAGTACGGCGACGGGTGGTGTCCGTTCGCGGCGCCTGCGGTCCTCGCGCAGACCGCAGGCACCGCGGTAATGGACTCGGACAGACTGGCCGACGGCATCGACGACCTTCGCCGTCGGTTCGACGAGGCAGGCCGCAACTTCTCCGCCATCGACATCACGTTCGGCAATTCCGACGGCGGCAGCCCGGGCAGCGACGACTTCAACGCCGACGCCTACCTCGCGGGTCTGGAAAAGCTTGCAGCAGTGGGGGTTACGTGGGTGCAGGTCGGGCTGCCCGGCGACAGCCTGACGCACGCGCTGGACACGATCGAGAGATTTGGGAAGTCGGTTATCGACAAGGTGTCCTGAGCGCAGGTCCAATCCAACGCCGGAGTGGAACTGGCGCCGATTTCTGCACCAGGGTCGTGGCCAAGGTCCAATTTACAGCCGTAGTGCAGAAGTCGCGGCTAACGGCTCACGCGGGAATGAGTTTCAGCGGTAGGCACTCATGTCGGCGGATGATGTTGTTGAGCGCCCAGGTGGGCGGCGCCGCCAATTCGATGCGGTCAACGCGTTCGACAAGGGCCCTCAACATGGCCTGGGTTTCCAGCCTCGCGAGAGCCTGCCCGGCGCAGGCGTGGGCGCCGTGGCCGAAGCCTAGCTGACGGGTGGCGTCGCGCTGGATGTCGAAGGTGTCGGGCTGGTCCCACTCGCGTTCGTCACGGTTGGCGGACGCATACACGACCAGTACCCGCGCACCGGCGGGGACGAAGGTTCCGGCGATCTCGGTATCGCGATGGACGTGACGTGCGAACGCCCGCAGCGGTGACTCGTATCGGAGGATTTCGTTGATCGCGTTGGGAATCAACGCCGGGTCGTCTCTGAGGAGCTGCCACTGCTCGGGGTGTATGGCGAATAGGTGCAACGCGTTGGAGATGGCGCTGATGGTTGTGTCCAACGAAGGGGCGATGTAGTCGATCATCAACGGCGCAAGTTCAGCAGGAGACACCTTCCCCTCGTCGGCGGCGAGAAGAACCTCATGACCCACGCTGCCCTCGATGAGGCTCCGCCTGCGGACAACGCGACCGGCGAAGCGCAGCATTTGGAGGCTGGCAGGCAACGACTTCAGTGCGCGCCGATTCATCGGACCGAGGACGTCGAATGTCGCGCCACCCCACGGCAAGAGGTTGTGGCGTTGATCGCGCGGCCAGCCGATCAGGTCGGGTACGACCGCCATCGGCAAAGCGCACGCGAGATCCTCCACGCCGTCGATCTCACCTCGGACGAGTGCAGCATCGACCACACGGCCGGCTTCCTCGGCGACATTGTCATCGATGACGCGTAACGCGCGGGGGAGCAATCGATGGGCGACGAGCTTGCGGCGCTGATCATGATCGGCTCCGTCGCTGTTGAGTGTGGTGCCGCGGGAAAGGCGGTTGATGAGGGAGTTCAGGGCGACGCCCTTTTTGGACACGAAGGTCTTGTCGTCGCGCAGTACGGCTTTGCATTCGGCGTACCTCGGCAGCGCGTATACCCGATGCCGTGACAGCCACACGACGGGTCCGAGCCCGCGCATGGCCGTGTAGTGCGGGTAAGGGTCGACGATCACGTCGGTCGTGTAGATGTTTGTCCGGTATGTCGGAACACCGATGTGCATCTTAGACATTCGATTGCACCCTTCGATCGGACATGAAAGTCGGCGCAGCCTCACAGAGGTATTCCAGGTCTCGGCTCGCGCACATCACTGTGCGGTCTGGCCGGACGATTGCGGCCGAATAGTGGCCACGGTGAAGCCAGCCGGAGAGCTCACTGCCGGGCTGGGCAATGTGAACAACGGCGCCGCGCTTAGCGAGCAGGGTGCGCTGCATGTCGTTCGGCTGCCGATCGGTGATCAATGCGAAGCCGCCACCGAGGGCGTCGTCGAGACGTCCTCCCGAACACACGGGGTTGGGGCATAGAGTCCCTGCCAGCTGTCGCGGTCTGCGAGACCGACGAACGAGCGGCGAGCGGTGCAGGGCCGGTGTTCGGCTGTCCAGAATCCTGCTTCGCATCGAAGGGACGTAGTGCATGCGCGTGACGACTAGGCGCCGCATTAGATTGCCGAAATGCCCGCCGGCGGTCATCGACCAGCCGACGCCAAGTGCGAGCCGAATCATCTGCCGGGTATGGGGTTTCCGTTCCTGCTCGTAGCTGTCCAGAACGGTCGCGGGTAGGTCGCCGGCGATGGCACCGGCGAGTTTCCACACCAGGTTCATCGCATCGCGCAGGCCTGCGCCCATGCCCTGGCCGATGAACGGCGGGGTGAGGTGGGCGGCGTCACCGAGCAGGAAGATGTTTCCGCGCCGCCAGCGATCGGCGATCTGCGCGCGGAACGTGTACTCCGTCACGCGGATCAGTTCCAGTTCGTCGTGGTGCACGCGTGAGGTCCACGGCGAGATGAGCGGCTTTAGCGCGTCGAGACTGTGGAAGTCGTCGGCTGTCTCACCGGGCAACAGCCGAAACTCCCAGCGGTAGCGGGTGGGGCCGATGCGCATGTAGGTGCCTGCGCGGGTGGGGTCGCAGAGCTGATGCACGCCGTCCCACTGGTCGAGGTCGGCATCGGCGGCCACATCGACCACCAGCCAGCGCTGCTCGAACCTCAGATCCCGCATGGTGGAACCGATCTGGGCGCGCACCAGGCTGTTGGCGCCGTCGCAGCCAAGGACATAATCGGCCGTCACGTGGTGCTCGGACCGGTCGGTCCGGTCGACGAACGTGATTCGGATGAGGCCGTCGCTCTGCTCGGTGACGGTCGTGACGTCGACATTGCCGCGGAGTTCGGCGTTGTGGTAGCGCTTCAGGTTGGTGCGCAACACCGCCTCGAGCTCTGGTTGGTCGAACATGTTGGCCTGCGGGAACCCGTGCTCGCTGCGCGCGGTGTCGCGTCGGAACTCAGCGAGCACCCGCATCGAGGGATCCAGGAGTCGCAGACCTCTGGCAGGTCGGGAGATCGCGGCGAACTCGTCGGCGATGCCGAGCCGCGCGACGATTCGGTAGATCTCGTCGTCCAGATGGACCGCGCGCGGCTGCGGATAGACGCCCGTCCAACGGTCCAGGACTAGGCAGTCGATACCGTATTGCGCCAACAGTGTTGCGGCGGAGACACCGGTGGGTCCCGCGCCGACGATGACGACGGGGACGTGACGGTCGGTGGCCGAATGGCTCACGCGTAGCGCACAATCGTGCGCTGGGTGCCGAGATCGAGGGTGCCGTCGTCGGTCGCGACGGTGAGTTCGACGGTGTCGCCATGCTTCAGGTATTTCGTGTTCTTGGCCTGACGCTTGAAGAACGCCTTCCACTTGACGGCAGGCGGCAGCAGTGACCCGATGATCTCGACCGGTTTGGGCGGTGCGCTCAGCGCGGTGCCTGCCGGCGTCCCCGTCATGACGAGATCGCCTGCGGCCAGATCCTGGAATCGGGCTAGCGATTCGAGCGCCTGCGCCGGCGGGTAGATCATGTCGTCGCCGACGACCATGTTCTGTCGCACCTCGCCGTTGACCCGCAACTGCAGACGCAGATCGCTGAAGCGCTTCAGTTCGTCGGCGTCGAGCAGGACCAGTGCGGGGCCGATCGGCGTAAACGTCGGATACGACTTGGCCTCGTAGAACTGGGTCTGGGGCAGTTGGACATCGCGGGCCGAGACATCGTTGGTGACAACGAGTCCGGCGATGTAATCGGACAGCCGGGATTCGGAGATCTGGGTGCCGACAGGGATGTCCTGACCGATGACGAGGCCGATCTCGACCTCGTAGTCGAGGAACTTGACGTGGCCTGGCTTGACGATGTCGTCGAACGGACCGCTGATGGAGGCCGACGACTTGCGGAAGAAGGTCAGGGGGATCGACGCGGGGTTCATGCCTGCGTCCTTGACGTGAGATGCGAAGTTAGTCATCTGGGCGACCACGCGGCACGGTTTGGTTACAGGGGAGAGCAATTCGAGGGTGTCCACCGGCACGGTGTCGGTGCTGTGGGCGGCGGTGTCGATCGCGGCGCGACCGGCCAGCAGTTCGCGGGTGGTCGCCGCGGTGGTGTCAATTTTTGCTGCGCCGGTGGCTGTCTGGACCCACCATGCGTCGGCGGTGCGGAGAACGGAAGTGGTCATGAGTTGGCTACTTTCAGGAGGCCACGAAGGCGGGTGAGGGTGAACTCATTGTTGTCGCGCAAAGCGCTGATCATTGAAAGCGCCTCGTGTGGAAGCGCTTTCGGGTTGATTCCGAGAAAGTCCTTGGTCACCGGCGGGCCCCACTGGGAAAGGCCCGACGCCGTGAATGGTGCCCAGCCGGGCTCCAGCGTGTTGTCGAACACGTCGCCGTCGGCGAAGTGCTCGACCAAGAACCCGTCGGGATCGCGCCAGTAGTCGAATAGCTGGCTGCCCTGGATGTGGCGACCGATGCCCCATGAACGGAAATAGCCACGCTCGCAGAGGTATTCGCCGCCCGCGGCCAGCGCATCGAGATCGCACACCTGGTAGGCCGAGTGCACGTAGCGGTTGACCGGGCCCAGCGCCATCGCCAAGGTGTGATGATCGGCGGGGGCGGGTCCCCGGTCGCAGCGGATGAAGCTCATCACCGGGCCGCGGTCGCGCTGGCCCGGGTAGAAGAGGAAGTCGCTGACGATCATGCCGAGGTTGTCGAGGTACCAGCTCAGCGCCTCGGTGTACCTGGTGGTCTGGACGACGACGTGGCCGAGCCGCTGAACTCTGGCCGGGGCTCGGCGCGGGCGTTGCGTGGCGTTCGTTCGCAGGAGTTGGTCGCCGAAGTTGAAGGCATGCGCTTCCTGGCCGGGCAGCGCGGGCAGGGCACGGGTCCCTGCGACCACCCGAACAGGGATCCCGCTCGGGTCCACCAGGTCGACCGACACGCCCCCGATGGATTCGGGAAGCGCCCGAACGGTCGCCCCGGTAGCGTCGGCGAGCCGCAGCACGTCGACCTCGTCCTGCGCCTTGAACGCAATTCCGACGAATCTCGACCGGGCTCCGCGGCGCAGGATCACACACGGTGCACCGGGTTCCGTACCGCGCAGCTGCACTTCATCGTGAGTGCGCAGGGCGGTGTTGAAGCCGAAGGCTTGCGCGAAGGTCTCCGCGCGAGCGAGGTCCGGTTTCTGGAACTCAAGCCAGGCGATGTCGGCGACCTTGATCACTGGATTCCGAGATCGCCCAGAACGCTCGCCCCTCAGGGCGCCCTGCTCGCTGTGCAGGTCATTGTGGGTGCCGGCAATGTCGCTCATCCCCACCTCCTCGCTGACTGACGAAATCGTCACATACGATGGGGCACGCCGTCAAGAGTTTCTGACGAAATCCTCAAAAGTGAAGATCTCTGCTACCGTGAGGGGCGTGGCCGAACGACCGGAGGGATCCGGCAACCGCCTGGAGCGACGCAAACAGCGCACGCGCGCTGCGCTGATCAAGGCGGCGCAGAGCTTCATCGCGGCTGGCAAGGTCAACGTGCCGGTCTTGGAGATCACGCAGGCCGCCGACGTCGGGATGGGCTCGTTCTACAACCACTTTTCGAGTAAAGAGCAGCTGTTCGACGCCGCAGTCGCCGAGGTACTGGATGCCCACGGCGCATTGCTGGATGAACTGACCTCGTCGATCGACGATCCCGCTGAGACCTTCGCCTGCAGTTACCGGTTGACGGGTCGCTTGTTCCGTCTGCGCCCGCAGGAAAGCCAGATTCTGCTGGCGACGGGCATGACGTTATTGGCCTCAGAGAAGGGACTGGCCCCACGCGCACTGCGCGACATCGAAGACGCGAACCGCGCCGGGCGATTCCACGTCGATGACCCCGAACTCGCGTTGGCCATGGCGGGCGGCGCGCTTCTTGGCTTGGGCAACTTGCTGCGCAATCAACCCGACCGCGATGACGCAGCAGCCGCCGACCAAGTCACCGAAGACGTGTTGCGGCTGTTCGGCCTTCCCGCCGCCGAGGCCCGGGAAATCTGCCGACGGCCGCTACCCGACCTAGAGGGCTTCGGCCAACCCGACTCGGCCGCGTGATGTGGCGGTGAGACGGTCTGCCGAGATCGACGTAATGGCGAAATCCACTCGCACTTTCGCGCCCGTTTGTTCGTTTGGGCGGAAGGAAGCTAGGTCAGAAGGCGGACTCCGGTAGCCGCATGATTTCGTCGTCGAGGTTCTCGATGATGCCGCGGAGTGCACTGAGTTCCGGCAGCATGTTGGCGGCGAAGAACACCGCGGTGGCGATCTTGCCGCGATAGAACGCCTCATCGCCCTTCGAGGCACCGGCGGAGAGCGCCGCCTGGGCCACGTTGGCCTGCACAAGCAGCAGCCAGCCGATCAGCAGGTCCCCGACGGCGAGGAGGAACCGGACTGAGGCCAGGCCGACTTTGTAGATCTCCGTGGACTCCTCGGACGCCGCCATGAGGTAGCCGGTCAACGTGGCCGTCATCGCCTGGACGTCTTCCAGAGCGATGCGCACCTGGTCGGCCTGGGGTTGCAGCGCCGCGTCGCAGGTGTCGATGGTCTTGCTGATCTGGGCCGCCACGTGTGCCAGAGCCTCGCCGCGGTCGCGAACGATCTTGCGGAAGAACAGGTCCAGCGCCTGGATCGCGGTCGTGCCCTCGTAAAGCGAGTCGATCTTTGCGTCGCGGATGTACTGCTCGATCGGGTAATCCTGCAGGAAGCCCGAACCGCCGAAGGTCTGCAGTGACTCGGTCAGGATTTCGTAGGCGCGTTCGGAGCCCACGCCCTTGACCACCGGCAGCAGCAGGTCGTCGACGCGGTGCGCCATCGACGGGTCCGCGCCCGAAGTCTGCAGCGCCACATCGTCGTTCTGGTGCGCGGCGGCATACAGGTACACGGCGCGCAGACCCTCGGCGTAGGCCTTCTGCGTCATCAAGCTGCGGCGCACATCCGGGTGGTGGATGATCGTGACCCGCGGTGCCGCCTTGTCGGTCATCTGGGTCATGTCGGCGCCCTGTACCCGTTCTTTCGCGAACGCCAACGCATTGAGGTACCCGGTCGACAGGGTGCCCGTCGACTTGACGCCGATCGTCATCCGCGCATTCTCGATGATGGTGAACATCTGAGCGATGCCGGTGTGGACGTCGCCGACGAGGTACCCCACGGCGGGGACCCCATGCGCGCCGAACGTCAATTCGCATGTGGGGGAGGACTTCAGGCCCATCTTGTGTTCCAGGCCGGTCGCGAAGACGCCATTGCGGGGGCCGAGTTCGAGGGTGTCTGGATCGAACAGATATTTCGGCACGTAGAACAGGCTCAGACCCTTGGTGCCGGGGCCTGCCCCCTCGGGTCGGGCCAACACTAGATGGAAGATGTTCTCGGCGGTGTCGCCCACATCGCCACCGGAGATGAATCGCTTCACGCCCTCGATGTGCCATGTGCCGTCGGGCTGGGCGAAGGCCTTGGCACGGCCCGCGCCGACGTCGGAGCCGGCGTCCGGCTCGGTCAACACCATGGTCGCCGCCCAGCCCCGCTCCAGGCCCATTGCGGCCCAACGCTTCTGCTGTTCGTTGCCCTCGATGTAGAGAGCGTTGGCCATCACAGGGCCCAGTGCATACCAGAAGGTTGCCGACGGATTGGCGGATATCAGAATCTCGTGGATCGCCCACGTCAGCGCCGCGGGAGCGGGTACACCGCCGATCTCCTCGGCGATGCCGATGCGCCACCACTCCGCGTTCTTGACCGCCTGCACCGATTTCGCCAGTTCGCCGGGCACGCTGATGGTATGGCGCTCCGGGTCGAAGACGGGCGGGTGGCGGTCGGCAGCGGCGAACGACTCGGCCACCGGACCCTCCGCCAATCGGGCGACCTCGTCGAGCATCGTGCGCGCCGTGTCGACGTCGAGATCGCCGTAGCCGCCCGAAGCGAGAACGTCGCCGAGATTCAACACCTCGAACAGGTTGAACTCGATGTCACGGACATTGGCGATGTAGTGCCCCAACGCATTTCCCTCCGCTTAGAAAGCTGGAGAAGAGTGTGGCCGAGCAGGGAAAACGTACGCAAGCGTAACCAGGCGCAACCTACGGTGACGGAACCGTAGGTTGCGAGGTCAACCAGTCGACTGTGACGCGCGTCACACTTTAGGTAGTTCGGCGATTACCTCGGCACGGGCGGCGTCGAAGCTGAGGTGTCCCTTGATGGGCAGGCATTCGGGCGGCGGGTCCTCGTAACTCCAGGCCACATCGTCGACGACAGTGTCGCCGACGACCGCCGCCCAGTACGTCGCGTAGCCCTTGTAGTTGCAGTAGGTGCTGGTGTCGGTGCGCCGCAACAGGTCGGTCCGGACCACCGACGGATCGACGTAGAGGCGAGGTTCCAGCGCGGTTTCGAACACGATCACCGTGTCTGGGGTGTCGACGAGCGTCGCACCTGCGGCGGTGACCCGAAGCGCTCGGTGCGTCGGTCGGCAGTCGATGCGGTGATACGGATTCGGTGGGTAGTGGACGAGCGTGCGTCCCTCCTCGACCCAGGTGTCGACCGCGTCCCAGGGCACGTGGACATATCCCGGCGCCTGCGGTTCGGGGTCACTGGGAAGGTCGCCGATGTCGTCGGCCGGAAATGCGTAGCTCAGCGGGTGATCGCGGCGGTGCACCATCAGCGCCCGCTCGGTGTCGATGACCACTTGGCCGTTGCGGATGGCCTGAACGCGTCGCGGATGTGGCTCGACGAAGACCGGATCGTCAGGCAAGGGTGACGAGAACCAGCCGGCGGGATCCTTGCTGAGCGGTCCGCGCCCGGCGACAAGACTCATTCCCTTAGCTTTACAGGTTCTGCGCAAACTGCCACGCCCTGACTCAATCTTGGCCGAAGCCGTGTGGCGGGGTCGGACTGAAGGTGAAATGGGAAGCGGGGCCTGGCGAACGGGGTGGGGATGAAGCGACTCAACGGCGTGGACGCGTTGATGCTCTATACCGAGACACCTGAGATCCATATGCACACGCTGAAGATCGGTGTGCTCGACGTGTCCAGCTTCGAGGATGGATACAGCTTCGACCTGTTCCGCCGCATTGCCTATCCGCGGCTGCAGGCGATGGCGCCGCTTCGCCATCAGCTCGTCGACGTCCCGCTGAAACTGCACCACCCGATGTGGGTCGTCAACGACGACATCGACTTCGACTATCACGTTCGCCAGGCGCGGGTGCCTGCGCCGGGTGGACGTCGTGAACTGGATCAGCTGATCGGCGAGATCGCCAGTACTCCGCTGGATCGCAGTCGTCCCTTGTGGGAGATGTACGTCGTCGAGGGCCTGGCCGACAACCGCATCGCGACCATCCACAAGGTCCACCATGTGCTGGCCGACGGCGTCGCATCGGCCAACCAGATGGCCAAGGCGATGGCGCCGTTCGAGCCGTCCTCAGATGTCCCATTCTCCGACGGCTCCGATGTCGCCTGGACACGCGCGGATCTGCTGAAGGCCGCAGGACGCGATCATGTGGGACTGATCCGAAAACTGCCACGGCTGATCAGAGAGACCGCGACCGGGGTGTCGCGGGTCCGCCGCCGGTCCAAGGAGCGGGGCCGCCATCCCGATCTGGCCCGCAACTTCGCCCCGCCGGCGTGCTTCATCAACCATGTGGTGAGCCCAGGGCGCCGGTTCGCGACGGCGCCGCTTGCCCTCGCCGACGTCAAGGAAACGAGTAAGCACCTCGGGGTCACGCTCAACGACATTGTGTTGGCGATGGCAACGGGTGCACTGCGCCGGCTTCTACTGCGCTACGACGGCGTGGCGGACTCACCACTGATCGCCGGCGTCCCGGTGAGTTACAACACCTCGGCGGAACGGTTGGTGGGCAATGAGTTCACCTACATCACGCCGTCATTGCCGGTGCACATCGACGACCCGCTGGAGAGGGTGCGGCTGACCGCAGTGTCCACCACCATCGCGAAGGAAAATCACCAGTTGCTCGGGCCGACCTTGCTGCCTGCGTGGATGTCCTACCTTCCCCCGGCACTCGCGCCAGGGATGTTCCGCAGGCAGGCCAGGCGGGTCGAGTCGGCCAGCGTCATGAACCTGACCATTTCGAACGTGCCAGGGCCGCGGCAGCGGGGAGATATCGAGGGTGCGGAGATCAGCGAGATCTATTCCGTAGGCCCGGTGGTGTCGGGCAGCGGCATGAACATCACGGTATGGAGTTACGTCGACCAACTCGCGATCTCGGTGCTGACGGACGACCTGACCCTGGACGACCCGCACGAGGCGACCGACGCGATGATTGACGCGTTCACCGAAATACGAGTCGCTGCAGGACTTTCCAGCGCCCTGACACCGGTTGGTGGCGCCATGCCGCTGGCGGCTGCGGTGAGCTGAGCGTTACCCGACAAAATCGGACCTTTACAGAACCTCGCAAAAGTGTCACGCTCTTTGTCATGGCAACTCGATCCTTTACTGCCGATGAGGGGATCCCGGGAGGCATCGGCCCGATCGATCGCTTGCCCGCAGGCGCGGGCACGATCCTCCGGCACCAACTCGATGTCATCGCATCCACCACGGAGGACGTGCTGCAGTGCGCCGGTGGTTGGCTGTGCGACCGCGCGAGGGCCGGGTGGGACGTCAACGTGCTGGTCGCTGACGGTGCCGACCCCCGACCGCTCGCGATTGTCGGCGCCACGGCACTCGATCGCGACGAGGGTTTCCTCGCGATGGTGAGGAGCGCGTCGCGAGTCGGGGCGCTGGCCGTGAGCGCCGATCTCCTCGCCACCGATGTACGCGTGCGCGAGGAGATGCTCCGGATATTGAAGCGAGGACTCACCGAAGTCATCGTGTGCGGCAAGCAGTGGCCCGCGGAGCTCGGCGGTCATGCCGACCCGGTCCCGCATCGGGTGAGCCCGGCGGCGCGGGCGTTCAAGTCGCACGCCCTGATCGCCGCCAACATATCGACCGACTCGGTCAGCCCGACAGAGACGCTGTTCCGAGTCGGAACCGGAGCACTGCGCCAGCTGCGCTCCGTCTGAAACTCCGGATCGCTACCTGATCCAGCCGCGACGGCGCAGCCACCAGTCACGCGCGACCACGAAAACAAGCAGGGCCGCGAAGAAGATCAGGAACACGTCCTCTATGTGGCCGACGTGGTTGCCCCGCAGCATCAGCAGCAGGAACCCGGCCGAAAGCAGCCCGCCGATGTGGATCCACTTGTAGTTCTCCGTCGACCAGCCCCACTCCGCGGACGGCACATCTTCGACGTCGACGCCGGTGTGTCGTTCCACCTCGGTATTGGCCACGGTTGCTCCTC
>JAVXWV010000475.1:0-6714 GCA_032230775.1 Mycobacterium sp.
TGCTGCCCGTGCACGCCCGCATGATCAAGGATTTCGTGAAGGACCACGGGCTCAACCGTGAGCTCGAGGCGCTGCCATCGGAGAAGGAGATCCGGCGCCGAACCGACGCCGGAATCGGGCTGACATCACCCGAACTCGCGACGATGATGGCTCACGTCAAGCTGGTACTGAAGCACGAGCTGCTCGCCACCGACCTGCCCGACCAGGAGGTGTTCGCCTCCCGGCTCCCGTGGTACTTCCCGTCCAACCTGCGTGACCAGTTCACCAGCGACATCCGCCAGCATCAGCTGCGCCGAGAGATCGTTACCACCATGCTGGTGAACGACCTCGTCGACACCAGCGGGATCTCCTACGCATACCGGATCTCCGAGGACGTCGGCGTCGGACCTGTCGACGCGGTACGCAGCTACGTAGCGACCGACGCGATCTTTCGAATCGGCGAAGTGTGGCGTCAGATCCGCGCCGCGGACATACCGGTCGCGGTCTCCGATCGGATGACCCTTGACCTACGCCGGCTCATCGACCGCGCGGGACGTTGGCTGCTCAACTACCGTCCCCAGCCGCTAGCGGTGGGCGCCGAGATCAACCGGTTCGCCGAGAAGGTCCGCGTGCTGACCCCGCGCATGTCGGAGTGGCTGCGCGGCGACGACAAAGCCATCGTCGACAAGGAAGCACGTGAGTACAGCGCACAGGGCGTCTCGCACGACCTTGCCTACATTGTGACGACCGGGCTTTACCAGTACAGCCTGCTCGACGTCATCGACATCGCCGATATCGTCGACCGTGATCCCGCCGAAGTCGCCGACACCTACTTCGCTCTGATGGACCGCCTCGGCACCGACGGCCTGCTGACCGCGGTGTCCCGACTCGTTCGCGACGATCGCTGGCATTCGTTGGCCCGCTTAGCGATTCGTGACGACATCTACGGTTCGCTGCGGGCGCTTTGCTTCGACGTGCTTGCCGTCGGGGAGCCGGATGAGACTGGCGAGGAGAAGATCGCCGAGTGGGAGACGACGAACAGCTCCCGTGTGACCCGGGCACAGCGGACGCTGACCGAGATCTACGAAAGCGGCGAACTCGACCTGGCGACGCTGTCGGTCGCGGCGCGGCAGATCCGCAGCATGACGCGAACTAGTGGGACAGGACAGACGGGGTGACGACAGGGTTTGTGGCGCCGGTCCATGTGCGCTGGTCGGACATCGACATGTATCAGCACATCAACCACGCTACGATGGTCACCATCCTCGAAGAGGCCAGAATCCCTTTTCTGCGTGAACCGTTCGGCGCGGACATCACGACGATCGGCCTGTTGATCGCCGACGTTCACATCTCCTACAAGGACCAGCTGCGGCTGGTGGACTCGCCGCTGCAGGTGACGATGTGGGCGAAGCGGGTGCGCGCCGTCGACTTCACGATCGGCTACGAGGTGCGCCGGCCGCACGAAACACCGGACGTCAAGCCGTCGGTGATCGCCGAGACGCAGCTGGCCGCCGTCCACATCGAGGAGCAACGGCTGGAACGGCTTTCGCCCGCGCAGCGCGATTATCTGCAGCACTGGATGCGATGACCCAACCCGAACGCGGTATTTGGCTTGACGACGCCACGCACCGCGAGGATCTGTTGACGTTCACCGAGCGGGCCTTGCGGCTCGACGACGCGGCCGTCGTGCGGCTGCGGGAGCGCGCAGGAGGCCTCGTAGTTGCCTGGGTGACAACCGGTTTCGACGTGCTGGCCAGCCGGGTGGTCGGCGGGCGGATCCGACCAGGGGACCTGTGCGCAGGCGCGGACACGCTCACGGCCGAGTTGACGGCGATGGACCGCAGCGGCTACGTCGCGCCGGGATTTCCGATGGACTCGGCGTGGCGCGGGGTCCTTCCGCCCGAAAACGGCTTCGTCCACCTCGACGACGTGCCCGCCCGCGCTGTACTCGAGCTTGCCCAGAGAGGCGTCGCGCTGGCGAAGGAACACTCGAGCGCACACGGGCCGCCAGCGTCCCTTTTGGATCAGGAGGTCGTTGCGGTCAGCTCAGGGGACACCAGTATCGGCATCCCGATGCGCTGCGTGTTCGCCTTGACCGCGATGGGTTTCCTGCCACAGTCGGCGGCGGCGGGACTCGACCCCGAGACCGTCGCGGCCGACGAGATCGTGCGGGTGCGCGCGCTGCCTGCTTGGCTGCGCATCGACGCACGATTCGGTTCGGTGTACCGCCGACGCGGCGACCCCGCGCTGGTCTTGCGCTAACTCCTAGCGCGAGCAGACGCAAGGCTCAGACAGATTGGTCGCTGGTCGAACGCTCAGCTAATATGAATGACCTGGTGTTTGGGTGGAGGCTGCTGTGAACTATAGGCCGTTCTACCTCGTGGTATCGGGTGGGAGGTCGCTATGAACGGTTCACCCCGCGCACCGTCGCCGGTGAGCGGCAGCGACAAATACGCACAGTGGGACGCGGCCTACGTACTGGGGTCGTTGACCGACGCCGACCGCGGTGAGTATGAGGCGCATCTGCGCGGCTGCCCCGCGTGCCGTCAATCGGTCGACGAGCTCAGCGGCATGCCGGCGATTTTGGGACAACTGACCCCCGACGAATTCGCTGCAATCGACGACGCATCCGAGGCGCCCCCGCTGAACCCACGCGTGTTGTCATCGCTGGTAGCCACGGTGAGCCGTCGGCGCCGCAATGGACGGTTGGTGACGTGGGGTGCGGCGGCTGCGGCAGCCGCTGCGATCGTGATCGGCGTGCTGTTCGGCGTGCAACTCCATTGGGGCGCACCGGCTTCGGTGCCAGCCAAGTCCGACGCATCCGTGCTGACAATGACGCGCGTCACACCGACCGAGCTGACCGCTACGGTCGCGGTGAGCAGCCATGGGTGGGGAACCCAAATCGACATGAACTGCCTCTACCCGGACGAACCCGACACCTCCGCCCCCGACGCGACCGAACCCCCCGACAAGCTCGCGATGGTGGTCGTCGCCCGCGACGGCAGTCACGACCAGCTGGCCACCTGGATCGCGGTCAAGGGCGTGCATGCCACTCCCGCCGGCAGCACGGCGAGGCCGATCGACCAAATCGCCACCGTGGAAATCGTCGCCGCGGACACCGGAGACGTGCTCCTGCAGCGCACCCTGTAACCGAGGTTGACGACTCTACGTAGCTGGCATCGCCCCACGGACCCTACCGTCGCGGTGAGGTAGGGCCGTGACTGGTTCGCCGTCGCGGCGACCCGGCGCTGGTCTTGCGCTAGATCAGCCAGGCGGCGGTGTTCGGCGGCAGCTTGCCGTCGACCAGTGCGCCGCTTGCCAGCAGCAGCTCGCCGTCGGGCAGGGCCATCGCACGGCGGCCGGCGTTCAGCGCGCACAGCAATCCGCTACTGAGGCGGAACACGAGACCATCGGCAGGCGACTCGAGCCATTCGACTGCCGATCCGTCGAATTCTGGTCGGTCGCGGCGTAATTCGATCGCGCGGCAGAAGAACGATAGCGTCGAGTCGGCGTCGGCGAGCTGCTTCTCCACCGTCAATGCCGCAAATTCAGGAGGAAGCGGCAGCCAGGTGTCCGGACTGTCGGAGAAGCCGAACGGGGGAGCGTCGCCCTCCCATGGCACCGGCACCCTGCTGGCGTCGCGTCCTCGCCTGGTGTGTCCTGATCGTTCCCACACCGGGTCCCGGAGTGCCTCGTCTGGCAGATCGACGCTCGGAAGTCCGAGTTCCTCGCCGTTGTAGATGAACACCGCGCCGGGCAGTGCGAGCATCACCTGCGCCATCGCACGCGCACGAGCCAGGCCCGTGGGACCGCCGCCGTAGCGGGTGGGCTCGCGATCGACGTCGTGATTGGCCAGCGTCCAGGTGGGCGTTGCACCCGCCATTTCCGCGGCGGCCAAGGAGTTCTCGATGGCACCGCGGATGTCGGCCGCCTCGAACCCGGCCCGCAGTAGCCGGAAGTTGAAGCCAAGGTGAAGCTCGTCGGACCGGACATAGCGGGAGAACTGTTCGTTGTCGTATACCCACACTTCGCCGATCGCGACGGCGTCCGGGTAGTCATCGAACACCCCGCGGATCTGGCGGAGGATGTCGTGCACGCCGTCGTTGTTGAACCGTGGGTCGTCATCCATGTCAGCCAGGAGCACCTCGGCCCTGATGACTTCCATGTCGGGCAGCCCCGGCGGCTTGGCCATGCCGTGCGCGACGTCGATGCGGAACCCGTCGATGCCGCGCTCTAGCCAGAACCGCAGCGTCTTCTCGAGGTCTTCGAAGACCTCGGGATTGTCCCAGTTCAGGTCCGGCTGCTCGGCGTCGAAGAGGTGCAGATACCACTGCCCAGGGTTGCCGTCAGCCTCGACGACCCGGGTCCACGCGGGGCCGCCGAAGATCGACACCCAGTTGTTCGGGGGATGGAGGCCGCCGGGCCCGGTGCCGTCGCGGAAGATGTAACGCTCACGCTGGTCGCTGCCGGGGCTCGCGGCCAGTGCCGCCTGGAACCAGGGGTGCGCGGAGCTGGTGTGGTTGGGCACCAGGTCCATCGTCACCTTCATGCCCAACCGGTGGGCGGCGTCGGTCAGCCGGTCCAATGCCTCGATCCCGCCGAACAGCGGGTCGACATCGCGGGGATCGGCCACGTCGTAGCCGTTGTCGGCCATGGGCGAGACCATCACGGGGTTGAGCCAGATCGCGTCGACGCCCAGCGCCTTCAGGTAATCGAGCTTGACGGTAACCCCGTCGAGATCACCGACGCCATCGCCGTTGCTATCGCGAAACGACCGCGGATACACCTGATAGAACAGCGCGTGCGACCACCAGGATGCTGTCATCAGAACGGCGAGTTAACCATCGAGTTCGCGGCCATTTCCAGGTAGGCGGTCAGCTCTTTGCGATGCTCGTCGTCGAGCGTCTGCGAGTCTATTTCCGCCACCGCGGTGTGCATGCAGCGCAGCCATGCGTCGCGCTCGATGTAGCCGATCCGGAACGGCGCGTGGCGCATCCGCAATCTCGGGTGGCCACGCTGATCGGAATAGGTCCGTGGTCCGCCCCAGTACTGCTCGAGGAACATCCGCAGCCGTTCCTCCGCGCCGTCGAGATCGTCTTCGGGGTAGATCGGACGCAGAATCTCGTCCTCGCGGACCAGCTGATAGAACCGCGACACGATGGCATGGAAGGTGTCGTGGCCGCCCACCGCGTCATAGAACGATTGCTCCGGCTGTGTCACGGCACCATTGTGCCCGTGTGGGCGGAGAAGACCCCGGTCAGCCGGTCGCGTCACCGTATGTTCACGGGACTGACCTGCGGACACGAACCAATTTGTTATGCGATCGACCCCAATTCATGGTGGACTGTCGGTCGGAGGACGTATGGCGCAGCGCAAGAAGAGTCGCGGCCACCGGCACCAGGTAGCCGCGGCGGGTTTATCCGGACCCGCGGTACCGCACGCCCAGACGCGGGTGCTGCACAGCGTCGAAACTCATCCACCGAGTACCACCCACGACGGCTCCATCTGGGGGCGCCGTCGTGTGCTGCTTCTAAATTCCACTTACGAACCGTTGACCGCCCTGCCGATGCGCCGGGCGGTCATCATGCTTATGTGCGGCAAGGCGACCGTCGTGCACGACGATCCGAACGGTCCCGTGATCCACTCGGCCAGCAGGTCTATCACTGTGCCGTCGGTGATCCGGCTGCATTCGTTCGTGCGAGTGCCGTATCGGGCACGGATCCCGATGACCAGGGCCGCTCTGATGCATCGCGACCGGTTTCGGTGCGCTTACTGCGGCTCAAAGGCCGACACCGTCGATCACGTGGTACCGCGCAGCCGCGGCGGTGACCACACGTGGGAGAACTGCGTGGCGGCCTGCTCGACGTGCAATCACCGCAAGGCCGACCGGTTGCTCGCCGAGCTGGGCTGGACGCTGCGCTCGGTGCCCGTGCCGCCGAAGGGTCAGCATTGGCGGTTGCTGTCGTCCGTCAAAGAACTCGACCCGGCCTGGGTGCGATACCTGGGTGAGGGCGCGGCCTGAGCGCGGCTTAGGTTACGGTTTGCATCGTGAGCATCGCACTTACCCACTCCCTCCTCGGAGGGGTTCCGCTGGCCATCACGCTGGCGTTGATCGTGTTGATCTGGGGCGTTGGTAAGAACCGCAAGGGCCCGCACCCGGCGACCTACAAGCTGACCGAAACCTGGACGCACGCTCCGATCCTGTGGGCGTCCGATGAACCCGCTGACCATGGCCACGGTGGCCACGGATCGCACTTCACGGTAGGAGGCGGCGCCAGTGGCAAGTGGTGAAGTCGCGACTGTCTCGTCGGCCGAACTGGCCGAGCTGCCACGGGGATTCGTCGTAACGTCCAGCGGACGGATCTCGGGGGTCACCGAGCCCGGCGAGGTGTCGGTCACCTACCCGTTCCCTGTGGAGGATCTGGTCGTCCTCGACGACGCTCTGAAGTACGGCTCGCGCGCGGCGAAGGCCCGTTTCGCGGTGTACCTCGGCGACCTCGGCGAGGACACCGCCGCTGCGGCCAGGGACATCCTCGCCAAGGTGCCGACGCCGGATAATGCGGTACTGCTTGCGGTCTCGCCGAACCAGCGCGCGATCGAGGTGGTCTACGGCAGCGAGGTCAAGGGCCGCGGCATCGAAGAGGCCGCCCCCCTCGGAGTCTCAGCCGCCGCCGCGTCCTTCAAAGAGGGCAACCTGATGGACGGCCTGATCAGCGCCGTCCGGGTGCTCAGCGC
>JAVXWV010000418.1:0-4597 GCA_032230775.1 Mycobacterium sp.
TCGAGTTCCGGCTCGCGCACCTGTCAGACCCACGAGCCCGCGCGGTTGTGGAACATGTTTACCGTCAGTCGGATTGGGCATCATGGACGCCGGCCGACGCCGTCGGGCACGGTATCGGCTATGCGCGCTACAAGAATTCGAGCGCCTACTGCGCGGTGGTGGCCGAGGTCGAGGCCGTCGCGGATGTCCGCGTGCGGCGGCTGGCCATCGCCGTCGATGCGGGACTGGTGATCAACCCCGACGGAGCGGCCAACCAAATCGAAGGCGGCGCAATCCAGTCCACCAGCTGGACGGTGAAAGAGCGGGTCCGCTTCGATCGGTTCACGGTCACCAGTGATACCTGGGAGACCTATCCGATCCTGCGCTTCTCCGAAGTGCCTGCCGTCGATATCGAGTTCCTGCCGGGCACCGATAACCCGCCACTCGGGGTCGGGGAATGCGCACAGGGCCCGACCGCGGCCGCGATCGCCAACGCTGTGTCGGACGCGCTTGGTGTTCGCGTCCGCTCTCTCCCGCTGACAGCGCAGCAGATCGTCGCCGCGATGCCCTAGGACATCCCGGCCGAGTCAGCCCAGAACGATCGAATCGCCTTGAACGGTTATGTTTTCGGTTGCCAGCGGCTTGTCCGCCGGGCCGTGGGCGACCGAGCCGTCCAGGTTGAACTGGCTGCCGTGGCACGGGCAGTCAATCGTCCCGTCCGCGATCTTGTCCACGGTACAACCCTTGTGCGTGCAGGTCGATGAGAAGCCCTTGAACACACCCGCAGTCGGTTGGGTCACCACGACCTTGTCGACGATCAGGCCCGAACCCACCGGCACATCGGCGGTCTTGGCGATGACCTTCGCCGCTGGCGCGCCGGGGCCACCCGATGCGGACGCCGCCGTGGTCGCGCCGGATTCGCCTGCCGCTTCCGGCTTCTTGCCGTACGTGCTGCAGGCGGCCACCACGGCCGTCACCAGGCCCAGCCCGGCCCCGAGCAGAAGCTTCTGCCGCGAAATGGGCAAATCGGAAATGTTCACGGAATGCCTTTCAGTTATAACTTGATGCCGTTGGTATCGAAGAACCATAGCGCCGAGGTCAGCCAAACGTAGACCAGACCGAAGAACACCAGCCCGCCCGCGACCGGAATCACCCACGCCCGAAGGCCTTTGCGGGTGAGCAGCAGCATCTTCGTGACGAATGCGCCGTAGAAGAAGCACCCGAACAGCGAGTGGAACAGCACCCGGTTGTCATAAGTCTGGAACCCAAGCGCGTAGAGGCAGTGCACCGCAACCGGAACGCTGACAAGGACCGCCAACCGTCCCGACCACACGTGCGCAGTGCCGATCCACGCGGGAGCCCTGCCGCCCGGAATCAGCCGGTACATGGCGAAGGCGGACGCCAGCTGGAACAGCGCCAGCGTCACGGCCAGCGTCGACAGCCAGGCCTTGGCCGCAAGCCCGCTGGAGAAGCCCGCCAGGTTGATTGAAAAGTATTGCGGCTCATGAATTTTGCCGAACACGCCGAGCGCGACGGCGACGAGCGCCCCGATGGCGACGGAGGTCAGCACCGCGACGCCACTCTTGGGAGTACTCATTCGCTGTGTGGGGGCGGGATCAGACATCGCTGGCGCCTTCCACGCGCGTCGCGACAATTGTCTGTCCGTCGATGACGGAGGTCTTGTCGATCGACAATCCGGGCGCGGGAGCCGTCGACCCGTCGGGTCGGCGCTGCACGCCGGTGACGCTCCCGTTTCCGTCGATGATCCAGCTGTTGCGGACGCCTGCGTTGTCGTAGACGTACAGACCAGCAGGGGGTTGTGCCGGGTCGGCCTTGAAATCCCACTTCTTCTCACCGATCGACAGCGTGCCCACGACGGCGTTGCCCTCGAGCCGGCCTTCGAGGCGGCCGGTCTTGTCCTTGCTGGCAAGGCTCAGCGCGCCGTTGGTGGCGCTGCCACGAAGCCAGGACTCGATCGAATTTCCGTCGCAGGCATAGGCCACGGCCTTGTTGCCGTCGATGGCGATGTCCAACGTGATCGTCCCCTTGGCGGTGGGGATCTTGCCGACGTAATCGGCCTTCGCCGGAAAGGCCGGTGGCGGCGGCGTGCTCGGCGACGGGGGACCGGCGGGCGTGGCCGCCGCTGTCGTGGTGGTCGACCGCGCGTACGGGTTGGCAGGCGGGGCATCGTCCTGCTTGGAGATGTTCACCAGCAGAATCCCGACCGCGAGCGCGGCAACCGCGCCCAACGTCACGATCGGACCGCGGATCTTCATCGTCGCCTCCTGGCTGTTGAGCAAACACCTCTGGCGAGGTTTTGTCTGCACAACGGGCGATGCCGGGGGATGGTTCAGTGCGATTTCAAGAGGCGTTCAATCAGCCAGGCAGCACGGGCAGCGCGTCGGGCGCCATCAGCGGCCGCACCTCTGCCCACGCCGGGTCGTCTTCGGCCGCCGACCCGGACAGCTGCAGCACGCCGCGCGCATCGGCGACGTACACCGTCGACGGGTTGGCGGCCACGGTCGTGACGGGCATGAGCAGATTGCGACTCGGGCCGTCGGAGTTCACCCCGTCGAGGTTGACGTAGGACACGGGATGCTGCGGATCGGTGCGGCACACGACGATGTCGTCGCCGGTACGCCAGGACAGCGACACCGCCGTATTGCCGAGACCGAAGCCCAGCCGCCGCGGATAGGTCAACGCATAACCGCCGCCCGGCGTCTGCTCGACACCGGCCATCACCACCTGGCCCTCGATCACCATCGCGGCGCGCGTTCCATCGCGGGACAGCTGCAGGTCGGTGATCACGCCGGGGAAGCGCATCGACACGACCGTGGCGTCGACCGGGATTCGGCCGGGCTGCCCCGACGCGTCCTGGACGGCCCGCACCACGTTGTTGCCGTCGACCACCACCCAGGTCGCGTCGTCGAGCGACCACGTGGGCCGCGACAGGGTGCGCCCCTCCATCGCCTGTGTCGCATTGCCGTTCAGCGGACCGACCCACAGCGACGACGCCATATCGGGGGCACCGGGCCGCAGCGTCACGATCGACGCCACCTCCTGGCCGGTGCGCGACACCGCGGCGGCCGTCTGGCCGGTCATCTGGCCGAACGAGCCTGCCACCTTGGATGCCCGCTGGCCGTCCAACGACACCAGCGATCCGCCAACGAGAGCGTGCAGGCCCGCGGCGGCACCGTCGGCGGCGCCGGGGTCGGTGGCCGCGACGTCGGAGGTGTTCCAGCCCTCCGCGAAGCGATCGTCGAGAGCCGCGCCGTCGGCGTTGATCACGTACGGCCCGTTGATACCGGCCCGCGCCATGGTCCAAATGATCTGTGCAGCAAGCAGTTGCCTGCTGTGCGGGTCCGTGGTCGACAGGTTCTCCAGGTCGATGCGGGCACCGCCGTAGCCGCGGCCAACGCCCATCTTTCCGCCATCGGCGCGCGTCACCGGACCGCGCAGCTTCAACGGCGGCCCGAGCAGATTGCGCACGGTGTTGGCCATCTCCGGACGCGGACCCGCGATGAGCTTGCTGACCAACTCGGTGGCCAGCAGGTCCGGATCCGACACCGCGACGTAGCGGGGGTCGGGGACGACGGTCTTGCCGGTCGGGTCGGCGAAGTACAGCGTGTTGCGCTTATATGTGGACTGAAACTGTTGCCAGTCAAGGAAAACCCCGTTTGGCAGCTTGTCGATGCGCCAGCCGCCGGACGTCTTCACCAGCTCGATCGGACCGGGATCGGGAAGCGCACCCTCACCCGTCTCGAACACGCCTACATCCGAAAGCGAGCCGAGGATGTCGGCGCGCATGTTGACAGCGACCCGATCGGGGCCGCGCGTTTCGACGAACACCACGTTGTCGATCAGCAGTGCGCTACCGGCGTCGTCCCATGCGCGCGAGGCGGATTCGGTGAGGAACTGCCGGGCGGCCAAATGCCGGTTGGCGGGATCGGCTGTCGCCTTGAGGAATTCGCGCAACAACACGTCGGGGTCCATACCGGGTACCGGCTTGGGCAGGCTCGGCGGCGCAGGCCGGTCGACGGTGCCGATGGCCTGCGGCGCCGATGAGCTTGGCACTCCGGCGCAACCTGCGACAGTGAACACCAGTAGGCAGGCGGCCGCAAGGACCCGTCTCACGCGTTCTCCGTCGCTGGTTCGCGTTCGCGGGTCGTGCGCCGCGGAGGTCGTTCGCGCCCAACAGGTTTCATCGGAAGCGGGCTGGTTGTCACCTTGTGGCCGCGCACCAGCGGCAGCGTCAGCCGGAAGCAGGCGCCCTTTCCTGGCTCGCCCCACGCCTCCAGCCGGCCCTGGTGCAGTCTGGCGTCCTCGATGCTGATCGCCAGGCCGAGCCCTGTGCCGCCGGAGCGGCGCACCCGCGAAGGGTCGGAGCGCCAGAACCGGCTGAACACCAGCTTCTCCTCGCCGGGCCGCAGCCCGACGCCGTAGTCGCGGACGGTGACCGCAACGGTGTCCTCGTCGGCGGCCATCCGGATCCGCACCGGCTTGCGCTCGGCGTGGTCGATGGCGTTGGCGATCAGGTTGCGCAGGATGCGCTCCGCCCGGCGCGGGTCGACCTCTGCGATGACCTCCTCGGTCGGCACGTCGACGATTAGCTCGATGT
>JAVXWV010000562.1:0-14168 GCA_032230775.1 Mycobacterium sp.
AAGGAGATGGCGGAGCAGCTGGCTCAAGAAGCGAGCAGACGCTAGGTCGACGCCGGCTCTCCGCATCACTACTTCTTCTGAGGCCGTCATCACTTGTCTTGTGGCTCTACTGACGTTTCCGTGGGTCATTGGCGGCCGGGCAGTGTTGGGCGGTGCCCGCCGAGGGTGAGCATTGCCAGGGCGATTAAGGGACCGGGGTTGGCGAAGCCGAAGGCGATGCGGGTGAGGAGTCGGATTTTGGTGTTGACAGATTCGATGAGCCCGTTGGATAGACCGTGGGTGATGGAGGCCAGGATCTGTGCGCGGTGGCCAACGATGCGCCGTTGCAGCACGACGAACGATTCGATGCGGCAGCGCCGCGCCCAGCTGACCCACCGATCCAGTGCCTCGGCGGCCTGGTCGACGGGCAGTTTGAAAACCGTGCGTAAGCCTTCCTTGAGCAGGTAGGCACGGTAGAGCCGCGGGTCGGTCTTGGCGATCCACGCCAGCTTCACTTGTTGGCGCTCGGTGAGGTTCTCCGGGTTCTTCCACAGCGCAAACCGCGCGCGCCGCAATGCTTTCGCGTTTCCGGTGGCCACGGTGGCGCGTCGGCCATGGGCCCAGCCGTGATTGCGGGTCGCACCTGCGCGGCGGGCGGCGTTCCAGGCATCGCGGCGCACCGCATCGAGTGCCTCAGTGGCCCAGCCCACAACGTGAAACGGGTCGGCGCAGCGGATCGCCTCGGGGCATCGATCGGCGATCACCTCAGCGATCCATCCGGCCCCGTCGGCGCTGACATGGGTGATCTGGGCACACCGGCCTTCACCGGATGCTTCCAGTGCATCGAAGAAAGCGCGCACCGTCGCCCGGTCGCGGCCCGCGCCGGCCCACACCAGCCGGCCGCTGTCGTGGTCGACCACCACGGTCAGGTACCTGTGGCGGCGTTTGTAGGAGATCTCATCGATGCCGATCCGCTGCAGGCCGGCGAACGCATCAAACCCGGCGGCGGTGTCGGCCCACACCCGGCTGATGATCGATCCGACTGTGCGCCACGCGATCCGCATCAGCTCAGTGACCGCTTTCTTGGAGCACTGCGTGGCCAACCAGGCCACCTGCTGGTCGAACGAGCGGGTATGTCCAGCGCCGTGTCGGGCCCAGGGGACCTGTCGCACCGTGGGCCCGTGGACCGGGCAGTTGACCCGCGGGGCGTCGGCTTCAACGAAGACCTGGATGGTTCCCATATCCAGCGCACGCCACCGCCGCCGCCCCTGACCACGGTCATACCAGGAAGCCCTCGATCCGCACGTTCCGCACCGACCCCGACTCGCTCGTCGCGGCCTGACATGGGCCACCAAAACCTGTGCCTGCTCATCGAACTCGACATCCTCGACCACGGCGCTCTCGACGCACAACAAGGCGCGCCATAAGCTGGCGTTCCGCACGCCGTTCTCCGATCTGTAGGTTTTGACCTTCGACAAGCCAAAAACCTAGGCCGGAAACGGCGTGCGGCCGTTCAGGCGCGATCAGCAACCCACAGATCAGTCACAAGAGCCATAAATGCTGACGGCCTCAGAAGAAGTAGTGATGCGGAGAAGCTGGCGTCGATCTAGTGTCTGCTCGCTTGTTGAGCCAGCTGTACTCGTGAGCTGACGCCGAGCTTGGCGTACACGTGCGATAGATGCGCCTGCACGGTGCGCGGCGAGACGAAAAGCCTTGCGGCGATTTCCTTGTTGCCCAACCCTTCGCGAGCCAACCGGACCACGTCGAGCTCGGTCGGGGTCAGCGACGCCCAGCCCTTTGACGGCCGTTTACGCTCGCCGCGTCCTCGGCGGACATACGCGATCGCCTCCTCGATGGTCAGGGCCGCCCCCTCATTCCACGCAGCCTGGAAGTCGTTCTCGCCCAGGCTGTCTCGGAGAGACAACAGCCGCCGCTCGTGGTCGGCATCGAAAATCTTGAACCGGGTGATACCCGTCTGCCGCCGCGCGGCGTCGGCGGCGCCGAGAAGACGTGCCGACGCCCGGTGACTCCCCTCCTCGCCCGCGATGTGCGCCAGGCATTCGAACGCGTCCGGAATGGTCACGTAGCCATGTGAATCAGCGCCGACGTCGAGCGCCTCACGGGCGTCAATGCTGGCCATATCCAAGTCCCACTGGGCGATCTCGACGCGCGCTCGACACGTCAAGGCCGCTACGAGCGAAATTCCCTTCGCGAGCGCCACTACACCGTCGGCCTGACGGCGGGCCGTGGTGAGATCGTCCAACGCCAGCGATGCCAACGGCAAGAAGGGGTAGATCATTACCGTTGCCGCCGTCAATGGCGTGTGCTGCATAGCCGCCTCGAATGCTTCGTGAGCCGCTCCGGCGTCGCCGGCAGCCAGCCTGATCGTCGCGATCGCCGCGTAGCCACTGCGGTCAATGAGTTCGCCGAGGTTGGACGGGTCCTCCGCAAGCGCGTCCACCGTCGCCTGAGCTCCGTCGATGTCGCCCATGTACACCAGCGAAAAGGCCTCGCCCACAAGGGCCGCCCCACGGCAGAATGCATCATGTGCGGCCGAGGCCTCTGCGGCGACTTCGCGGAGCGCCGCGACAGCCCGCGCAGGCTCCCCCCGGTACAGGAGAGCCTGCGCAAGAGCCAGTCGGCACAGGCGCGCGTTTGAGTCGTCACCGATCGCGTCGGCGAGGGCGCAGCCTTCGCGGGCCGCCGCATCGATCGCGGCGACGTCACCCACCGACACTCCGGCTAGCGCTTGACCTGCGAGAATCTGGCTCAGCCGCCAATGATCATCGAGTTCGCGGGCGAGTCTGACTGCTTCGAGAAAGTCTGCGCCGGCCACCTCGACGTCATGCGCGTGGACAGTCCCGTGCGCGAAGAGGGCCCGGATCACCAAGGCCGGGTCGCCGATCTCGCGGGCCGCGGCGAGCGCCTGGTCGACGACGTTCGGGCCGTCTGAGCCGATCCACACGTGCAGCAGCCCCTTTTCCGCAAGAGCTCGCACGCGTGCCGGATCCCTATCGGACTCCTGTCGAGTGTCGGCGGCCAGGGCCGCGTCGAGCCAAGCGAGCCCCTCGCGATTGCGCCATCGAGTCAGCCACAATGGCTGCAGCGACACGGCAAGGCGCAACGCGGGTTCGGCGTCGGCGTTCTCCAGACTCCAGGCGAATGCGCTTCTCAGATTGTCGATCTCGATCTCCGCCTGTTCCAGGCGCCGCGTGTGGCCAGTGTCGACTGGCGCGTCGAGCTCAGCCGCCATCGCCGTGTAATGGTCCCGGTGGCGGCCGCCGAGAATGTCGGCCTCCCCGGACTCGCCGAGCTTCTCCATTGCGTACTGGCGAACGGTCTCCAGCAACCGGTATCGCGTTCGGCCGCCGCTGTTTTCGGCCACCAGTAGCGATTTGTCGACGAGCAGTGTGAGTTGATCGAGCACCTGGTAGCGCTCCACGCCCTCCTCGCCGGCGACGGCATGCGCAGCCTCCAGATCGAACCCACCGAGAAACACCGCCAGCCGCCGAAACAGAACACGTTCGGTTTCGGTCAGCAGCGCATGCGACCAATCCACCGATGCGTGCAGCGTCTGCTGGCGTCGTACCGACCTGCGGGCACCACCCGTCAACAGGCGAAAACGGTCGTGCAGGCCGTCGAGGATCTCGTCGAGCGTCAGCGCCCGCACCCGCGCCGCGGCGAGCTCGATCGCAAGCGGCATGCCGTCGAGTCGTCGACAGATCTCCTCCACTGTCGCGGCATTGTCGTCGGCGACGGCGAAGTCCGGAAGTGCGCGGCGGGCACGGTCGGTGAACAACTCGATCGCCTCGTCGGCCAGTGACAGCGACGGCACCACAAACGTCACTTCACCGGGAATCCCGATCGGTTCACGGCTCGTCGTCAGCAGCCTCAGTTCCGGGCACGCCTCCAGGAGCTGCCGCGCGAGCGAGGCGCTGGCGTCGAGAAGATGCTCGCAGTTGTCGAGCACAACCAACAGTCGCCGATCACCGATGAACCGGATCAGCGTGTCATCGGTCGAGCGCCCGGGCTGGTCGGGCAGGCCCAAGGCGCGCGCCACCGCGACCGGCACCACGGCGGCATGGGTGATCGGCGCGAGGTCGACGTACCACACCCCGTCGGGGACTTGAGTTGTCAGTTCAGCTGCGACCTCGACCGCCAACCGGGTCTTGCCTGCACCACCCGCGCCCGTCAACGTCACCAGCCGGTTCTCGTCGAGAAGCCGGCTAACGTCGGCGATCTGCGCGTCACGCCCGACGAAGCTGGTGAGCTGACTCGGAAGGTTGTGCACCGCAACGGCTTTTGCAACTCGAAGAGGCGGAAACTCGTTGCACAGATCCGGATGGCACAGTTGAACGACTCGTTCGGGCCGCGGTAAATCCCGCAGCGCGTGGGTGCCAAGCTCGCGCACCCACACCCCGTCCGGGAGTCGCTCGGCGACCATCTCGTAGGTCACCCCGGAAAGCACGGTCTGACCGCCGTGGGCCAGATCCCGCAGGCGCGCAGTGCGATTGATCGTTGGGCCCATGTAGTTGCCCTCGTCGCGCAACTGGACCTCACCGGTGTGTACGCCGACGCGCAACCGAAGTGGTGCGAGCGGCGCCAACTGCAGCTGCAAAGCACAGGCCACCGCATCGCTTGCTCTCGCGAAGGCAACCACGAAGCTATCGCCTTCGCCTTGCTCGACCGGACGAACGCCCTGATGGTGCGCAACGATTTCGGTCAGCACCTCATCGAGGCGCGCCACCGCCGCCGCCATCTCCTTCGATTGGCTCTCCCAGAGACGAGTGGAGCCCTCGACATCCGCGAGAAGCAACGTCGCCATCCCCGTTGGCAGTTGATCAGTCATGCCCACGTCGCTCCAGTCGGTCTGGCTCATGCTAGCCAGCGTGACGCCGCAGCAACCCCGGAACATCGGCCAATTGGCCTATACCGGGCTCGATCGGGAATGAATAATCACGACGCCGGGGTTGTCGGTTAACGAAAGCTAAGTCCAGCCAACTAAACCTAGGGGTCTTCATGCCGACGTACCGCGCTTTCCAGGTCACAGGACAACGTCAATTCGAGCTGGTCGAGCGCGAGATCGTCGACCCCGAGCCGGGTCGTGTCCGAGTGCGTGTCCTCGCCTGCGGCGTCTGCCACAGCGATTTCATCTCCGGGGAGGGTGCCCGTCCTGACCCCAGCCAGCCGGTCGTCCCCGGTCACGAGATCATCGGCGTGGTCGACGCCCTCGGACCGGGCGTGACGGCGTGGAGTGTCGGCGACCGGGTTGGACTCGGGTTCCTCGGTGGCCACTGCGGCGAGTGCGCCCAGTGCCGGCGCGGCGATTTCGTGAACTGCCTCAACCAGCCCCAGCCCGGAACGACCGAGGACGGCGGCTACGCCGAGATCGTGTACGCCCGCGCCAGTGGACTGGTCAGGGTTCCCGAGTCGATGGACCCAATCGACGCCGCGCCGCTGTTGTGCGCGGGAATCACGACGTTCAACGCGCTTCGCCACGCCGACGCTCCCCCGGGCGCCGTGGTGGCAATCCAGGGCATCGGCGGTCTTGGCCATATCGGCCTGCAGCAGGCGAAGCAACTCGGCTACCGGACCGTGGCGATCGCGCGTGGCACGAACAAGGCCGAGCTGGCGACATCGCTGGGCGCCGACGACTACATCGACAGCGCAGCGACAGACCCCGGCGCGGCGCTGCAGGAATTGGGCGGGGCGGCCGTGATCGTCGCGACCGCCGCCAGCGGAGCGTCGATGTCGCCATTGCTGGCGGGCCTGGCGCCGCGCGGCAAGCTCGTCGTGGTCGGCGCAGCGCCGGATCCGATTTCGGTGGACACCGTCGAACTGATCTTCGGCGGCCGCTCCATCGTCGGCAGCCTGACCGGCACGCCGATCGACAACGAGGACAACCTGGCGTTTGCCCTCAGCCACGGGATCAAGTCGATGAACGAGGTGATGTCGTTCGAGGATGCGCCCAAGGCGTACGAGCGGATGATGTCGGGTGCCGCCCGATTCCGGATCGTGCTGGATATCGCTAGCGTGGGTTCATGACGACTCCAGCTCCCAAGCTGCAACTCACCGACGACGAGTGGCGCAAGAAGCTCACTCCCGACGAGTTTTCGGTGCTGCGGCAAGCCGGCACCGAGCGGCCGTTCACCGGCGAGTACACCGACACCGAGACCGAAGGCGTCTACGAGTGCCGGGCCTGCGGAGCAGAGTTGTTCCGCAGCAGCGAGAAGTTCGAATCCCATTGCGGGTGGCCGTCGTTCTTCGACCCGGCCGACTCCGATGCAGTGATCCTGAAGGTCGACGACTCGGGGGGTATGCACCGGGTCGAGGTGGTGTGCGCCAACTGCCACAGCCATCTCGGCCACGTCTTCGAGGGTGAGGGCTATCCCACGCCGACCGATCAGCGCTACTGCATCAACTCGATCTCGCTGCGGCTGGTACCCAAGAGCTAGTCGACGCGGCTGGCGTGCAACTCCCAGAACGGCATGTGTATACGGCCGTCGATCAGCCACGGTTCGATGACCCGCATCCTCTCGAGTAGCGGTTTCATCTCGTCGGCCGTGTCCGGGTTGCGAGCCGCCATCATCTCGAAGGTCTCGACGCTGAGATTTCCCTGGTATGTGGTCAGCCCCAGGTAGGTGATCTCCCAACCAGCGGCCGGAAACACCTGCCGGAAGTCGTCCTCTGAAAGGGAGCGCGGCATCTTGAAGCCGTTCACGTTGTGCGCGCCGAACTCGAACATGTACAGCCGCGCGCCGGGCTTGGTGGCGCGATGCAGGGCCTGCGCATATGCCTTCTGCAGCTCGGGCTCGGTGCTGAAAACGTGGTAGAAGGCGCAGTCGACGACGGTGTCGAACCTGTCGTCCAGACCCTCGAGCTTGGTCGCGTCGGCCACTTGGAAGTCAACCGACACCCCAGCCTTCTGCGCGTTCTGCCTGGCGCGTTCGATGGCGGCGGGCGAGGAGTCTATGCCGGTGGCCGACAACCCCTTTGACGCGTAGTGGATTGCGTGGTGGCCGGGGCCGGTGCCGGGGTCGAGCACCTCGCCCTTGATCGCGCCAAGCGCGACGAGCTGCTGAACAACGGGCTGCGGGCCGCCGATGTCCCACGGCGTGGCGGCGGGTAATCCGTGCGCAGTGCGATCGTCGCGGTACATCTCTTCGAAGCGATTGGGATCTACTGGAGCAGTCATGTTCGCGAGGATAGACCCACTAACTTAATGCGCCGGTGAGCGCAGAATCGCGACCCCGGACGCACGAAAAGGGCCCCGAACACTCAGGGTGTCGGGGCCCTTTGCGTCTGTGGCGCGTGGACTACGCGGCGGCAGGCACCAGGCCGAAGGCCGGGCGGAACTGGCGCAGCGCGCCGACGGGGCGAGCAGCAAGATTCTCGCGGAAGTTGCCGATCTGGTGAGCGACCGTGACGGCCATCGGGATGAACAGCGGGGACAGGACCAGCAGGAAGAGCATGACGGGGAAGAGCATTGGATTTCTCACATTCTCCGCGAGGCGGATCGTTGATTTTTCGTCTTGGGGAACTCGTCGCTGAGTTCGTGATGTGAAACTTACGAGCGAAACCCCAGCTCAGCGATGTCCGCCAAAGACCAACTTCTGAGGGCGTCTTATCTCCTGGAGACAAACCGCTCGGGAGCGTCAGCCAGCCGTCGTGGCGGCAGGCGAACGCAGCACAACGATCGAACGCGGCCCCACCTCGAGATTCGCCGCGGCGTTGCCTGTCCGGCCCGGGTCGAAACTGTCGCAGACGATCTCCCACTGCTTCGTCGACACATCGGCGGGCATTTGGAAGGCCAACTGCTCCCACCATGCGTTGACGAGGACGAGGAAGTCATCGTCCTCCATCGGCGCACCGTCCTTGCCCACGTCGGGATCAGTCGCACCATCGATGTACAACGCGACGCTGCGCGCCAGTGGGTCGGCCCAATCCGCGCTTGTCATCTGCGCTCCTGTCGGCGTGAACCAACGGAGATCCGCCGCGTCCTTGCCGGTGAGATAGCGGCGCCTGCGGAACACCCGGTGCTTGCGCCGCAGCGCGATAACGTCTTTCGTGAACTGCAGGAGCTCGCCGTCGACCATCGACCAGTCGAACCAGGTGATCTCGTTGTCCTGGCAGTAGGCGTTGTTGTTGCCCTGCTGGGTGCGTCCGATCTCGTCACCACCCAGCAACAACGGGACACCCGCGGAAAGCAGCTGTGTCGCAAGGAAAGCCCGCTTCTGCCGCGCCCGCAATGCGTTCACCCCGGCATCGGCGGTTGGCCCTTCCGCGCCACAGTTCCACGAGCGGTTGTCGTCGGTGCCGTCGCGGTTGTTCTCCGTGTTCGCCTCGTTGTGCTTGCCGTCGTACGAAACCAGGTCGTTGAGGGTGAACCCGTCGTGCACCGTGACGAAGTTGACCGACGCGCTGGGGCGGCGTCCTTCGTCGGGCCGGTCGTAGATGTCGGCGGATCCGCACAAGCGCGTCGCGAACTCCGGCAGTAGTCCGTCGCGGCTGCGCCACCAGTCGCGCATGGAGTCGCGGAATTTTCCGTTCCACTCGCTCCACAGTGGCGGGAACCTCCCGACGTCGTAGCTGTCCATGCGGCCGACGTCCCACGGTTCGGCGATGAGCTTGACCTGCGACACCACCGGGTCCTGTCCGACGACATCGAAGAAGGCCGAGAACGGGTCGAAGTCACCACGTTCGCGCCCGAGCGTCGGCGCCAGGTCGAACCGGAAGCCGTCGACGCCCATCTCCGAAACCCAGTAGCGCAGCGAGTCCATGATCATCCGCAACGTGGTCGCATCCGCCGTGTTCAGCGAGTTTCCGCATCCCGTCGTGTCGACATAGCGACTCGGATCGGCCGCATCGAGACGGTAGTACGCCGCGTTGTCCAGCCCGCGATGACAGAACGTCGGGCCGCCCGCCCCGCCTTCGGCGGTGTGGTTGAACACGACGTCCAACACCACTTCCAGTCCCGCCGTGTGCAGGGCGTCGACCATCTTGCGGAATTCCTCGACCTGGCCGCCGGGCTGCCCTGCCCGTACCGCGGCGGAGTATGCCGCGTGTGGCGCGAAGAAGCCGATGGTGTTGTAGCCCCAAAAGTTCGTCAGCCCCCGCTCGACGAGGAACGACTCGGGCACATTGTGGTGGACAGGAAGCAGTTCGACCGCAGTGACGCCGAGATCGACCAGGTGGTGCACCGCCGCCTCATGCGCGAGGCCGGCGTAGGTGCCACGCAGTTCTGCAGGCACGCCGGGATGGCTTGCGGTGAATCCGCGTACATGCACCTCGTACAAGATCGTGTCGGCCAGCGCGTGTCCCGGCCCCGGCGACACCGGCTTCGACGCGGGTGCGCTGACAAGGCTGCGTGGCATGTGACCCGCCGAGTCCAGCGGGCTGGGCGCACCGGTGTTATCCATTGCGTAGTCCAGTAATTCGGGGCCGAACCGCACGTCTCCGTGGATCGCCCGCGCATATGGGTCGAGCAGAAATTTGGCTGGGTTGTACCGCTCGCCGCGGCCGCGATCGTAGGGTCCGCCGACCCGGAAACCGTAGGCCTGTCCGGCCGCGACACCGGGCACGAAGCCATGCCAGACGTCGCCGTCGCGCTCCGGGAGCACCAACTGGGTTTCGGTGCCGTCACCGTTGAACAGGCACAGCGTGACCTGCTCACCGTTGGATGACACGGCGAAGTTCGTGCCGTCCGGGCCCGGCGTTGCGCCCAGCGGTGCGGGACGTCCCGGCAGAATCGTTGCGCTCACCGGGTTTCCTCTCCCTGGACGAATCGTTGAATGACTTCCGATGCCTTTGGGTAGGCGTGGTGGCGGCGCCGGATCACGTCCGCGACGAGCCCCGTCCAACCGGTCTGGTGGGAGGCGCCGAGGCCCGCACCATTGTCGCCGTGGAAGTACTCGTGGAACAACAGGTTGTCGCGCCACCTCGGATCGGTCTGCATCCGCTCCACGCCACCGAAGCAGGGTCGGCGTCCGTTGTCGTCGACCAGGAAAATCGACACAAGGCGCTCCCAGAAATCGGCGGCGACGACGTCGAGTGTCACCTTGTTTCCCGATCCGGTCGGGTACTCGACCGTCAGCTCACTGCCGAAGAATTCGTGCACGCGCTCCAACGCGGTCGCTACGAGGTAGTTCAGCGGAAACCACACCGGGCCACGCCAGTTCGAGTTGCCACCGAACATCGCGGTGGTCGACTCCGCCGGCTCGTAGTCGATCCCGGCGCGCACACCCTCCACGTCCAAGACGTAGGGGTGCTCTCGGTGGTACGCGGACAAGGAACGGAGGCCGTGCGGCGACAGGAACTCCGCCGGATCGAACAGGGCTCGGCACAGCCGCCGGACGCGATCCAGGCCGGTCACCCCGACCAACA
The DNA here is from genome assembly GCA_032230775.1 of Mycobacterium sp. Classification (GTDB taxonomy): domain Bacteria; phylum Actinomycetota; class Actinomycetes; order Mycobacteriales; family Mycobacteriaceae; genus Mycobacterium. The sequence goes on from JAVXWV010000562.1 coordinate 10,363, forward strand.
GTCGCTGATGTCCCGGCGCCCCGCGGAGGATTCCCGCATCGGCCATCTCCTTGGTCCCACCGAGTCCGTGGCGGCGCAGGTAGTCGGCAAACATCTTGCCGGTCACAAAGGTCCGGTCGATGACCTCCTCGTCAACAACTGCCGCGGCCAGCAGCGGGATCATGGCGACCATCGAGCGCACCCGGACGGGCACTGAACTGCCGTTGGGCAGCAGGATGCGATCGTAGAAGAAACCGTCTTCGTCGTCCCAAAGGCCAACCGCCTCAAGGGCTTCGGAGATTCCGGCAAAGTGCTCGAGGAACTTCTGGACAAGATCGAGCGCGGGCCGGTGGCCCGATCCGTGCAGGATCGCCGCGATGGTCGCCATCGACAATGCGTACCCTGCCATCCAGCCGGTGGCATCAGACTGCTCGAGCAGTCCGTGGACAGGAAGATGCGAGCGGTCGAGGGGGCCGATGTTGTCCAGACCCATGAATCCACCCTCAAAGAGGTTGGAGCCGTTGGCGTCTTCGCGATTCACCCACCAGGTGAAGTTCACCAGCAGCTTGTCGAAGATGCGGCTGAGGAAGTCGAAGTCGCGACCGCCGTCGATGGCGAACACTTCCAGCGCGGCCCACGCCTGTACCGGCGGGTTGACGTCGTTGAAGTCCCACTCGTATGCAGGCAGGGCGCCGTTGGGGTGCTGGAACCACTCGCGGCACAGCAACGACAGCTGGTACTTGGCGAACGCCGGATCCACATGGACGAGCGCGACACAGTGAAAGGCCAAGTCCCACGCGGCGAACCACGGGTATTCCCATGTGTCGGGCATCGACATCACGTCGAAAGCCTCGAAGCTGCGCCAGCGGGCGTTGCGTCCACGACGACGGTTCGCAGGCGGTGGCGGCTGGCCCGGATCGCCGTCGAGCCATCGGGCCACGTTGTAGTAATAGAACTGCTTGCACCACAGCATCCCGCTGAATGCTTGCCGCATGACCGCTGCTTCGTCCGCGGATGCGGCAGCAGGGGTCAGCTCGGCATAGAACTCGTCGGCCTCGGCCCGACGCTCCGCGGCGACGCGCGTGAAGTCGGCCCCGAGCGCCGTCGTCGGTTCAGGGCCGACCCCGGCCGGGCGAAGGCGCAGCCGCAACTCAACGGTCTCGCCCGGCGCCACCGACACCTGATACCACGCCGCGCACTTAGTCCCCCGCTGCGCGGGGTTGACGGTGGCGGCACCGTTGACGACGTGGTCGTTGATGCCGTCCTTCGGCCATGCCGAGTCCGAAACGCCGTAGAGCCGACCGAGATTCGTTTCGTTCTCGCAGAACAGCAACTGCGGCGGGCCACCCTGAGGGTCCGGCCCGGCAAGCAGTTCCAGATCGCCGAGGAAGGGATGCTCGACTGCGACCGTGCCGGACGAGGTCGCGGTCAGGGCCGGCGCCGTCGCATCGACGTCCCATGACCAGGTATTCCTGAACCACAGCGTGGGTAGGACGTGCAGCAGGTCGGCCTCCGGTCCGGCGTTGGTCACCGTGATCGTCATCAGGATGTCGGTCGGATCAGCCTTGGCGTACGCGACGTCGAGAACCCAATAGCGGTCATCGTCGAAGACCCCGGTATCGAGCAACTCGTACTCCGGGTCGAGCTTGCCGCGCCTACGGTTCTCGTCGAGCAGCGACTGGTACGGGAAGGCGCGTTGCGGATAGTGGTAACGCCACACGTTCCAGGCGTGACTGGGCACCGCGTCGAGGTACCACCAATACTCCTTGACGTCCTCGCCGTGATTGGCCTCGGCGCCCGTCAAGCCGAACGCACGCTCTTTGAGGATCGGGTCCCGTCCGTTCCACAACGCCAGCGCCACACACAGCCGCTGCTCGATGTCGCAGAATCCGGCGAGCCCGTCCTCCCCCCACCTGTACGCCCTGGACCGCGCCTGGTCATGAGGCAGATAGTCCCAGGCTTCGCCATCGGCGCTGTAGTCCTCGCGGACTGTGCCCCACTGCCTCTCGCTCAGATACGGACCCCACAGATACCAATCACTCGCTTGGCGCAGGCCGAGGTCGAGACGGCCGAAACCGTCTACCCTGTGGCGCTCCACACCCGTTGCTTCGCTGTGCATGCGTGCTCCGATATGACGAGGGCTGTCAGCCTGCCGCGGTCGTCGTATCAGGGTATCCCGGCACCAACGCCCGCAACTGAGTCCAGTCGATGACGCGATCCGGCGGTGGGCATGCCCTGCGTCGGCTAACGATTCTTTTGCCAACGGTCGGCATGCCAACGTCGATCCCCGCCAGCTCCCAGCCTCGCGGCCCATTGAGGAGATACGCGTCGACAAGCCGGCGACCAAGAACGTCACGGGCAAGGGCAACGTCGTCGTCCCCCCACGCGGCCCGCCACTCCAAACGCGCATCGGGTCCCAGCCGGATTTCGGTTTGACTCAATGTCGCATCCGTCTGCTTAACGACCGCAAGGGCACCGCGCACGTTGACGAAAACCCCCGTGACCGGCGGATGCTCGTCGTCCACACCCCAGCGCACGACGATGTCGCCGACTCTCCCGATTCGCGTCCCCGCGACATTGCGCACCGGACGGCCAAGAATGTGGGCGAGCGATATCACCCGGTCAGCGAGGCTTCCGTTGAGAGCGAAATGCTTACGTGACACAACCCATGCCCGACGGCTCCCTTCCGGTTTGGCCGGAAGGGCTTTCATGCCGTCGTGCGTGAGGTGTTCCACGTCGCCACGGCCCAAATGACCACGACGTCAAGGGCGATCAGCACAATTGAGCCCGTGGGGTAATACGGCATCCAGAGGAAGGTGACCACGATCGCCAGGCAGGTGACGACGATTGCTGCCGCCCGTGCCCACTGCGCGTTCAGAAAGACAGCAACGGAAACGGCGGCCAACACCATTCCCGTCACGATGTTCGCCCATCCCCAACCCGTGACTTGGAATGTGTACTCGTAGCCGGGCCCGGAAACGACCAAATGGTTGGCGGCAAGGGCGAATACACCGATAACGAACGTCAGTATGGCGCTGGTCATCATCAGAGCGCCTGCGGCGAGCGTCGCCGTTGCACCCGAGGGTGACACCTGTCCGCTCATCCGGTCCGCGCGTACAGAACTCGTGGTCATCGCTGTCTCCGATCTCTTGGGTTAATCACTCAGGGCGGTGGTGAGCCGGTCCGACACTTCATCGACGGCTAGGCGTACGGTGTTGGCGGCCTTGCGGGCTTGGAATGCTTGGATGGTTTGGGTGATGCCGATGATGACGAGCCAGATGCCGGTGGCCAGGGTGAGCACCGCGATGGACTCGAATGGCCACACCAGCATCACCAGGCCGGCGATCGCCGAGACGATGCCGGCGACGATGTACCAGCCGCGGCCGGGCAGGTCGCTCTCGCCGATACCGACGGCGACTCCTGAGATGCCTTGGAAGATGAAGCCGACTCCGATCCACAGCGACAGCAGAAGCACCGCGTAGGCGTCGCCGAAGTGGCGGAACGACAAGATAGCCAAGACCACCGACAGTGCGCCGCTGATGAACAGCAGCACCCGGGTCGCGGCCGATCGGGGCAGAGTGAAGGCCATGAACAGTTCGGCCAAGCCGCTCAACAGCAGGTAGACGCCGAACAGGGTCGAGGCGACCAGGATGGTCGGCCCGGGCCATGCCAGCACGATGGCGCCCAGGACGATGGTCAGCAGACCCGCTACCAGTTTCCATTTCCACAGCCGCTGCCCGCCAAGGCTATTCATCACGATCCTCGTTTCATCAACGGCATGGATGCCGGTGTGCGTTGCGCCGACCCTTCGATCGTCGACCGCATCA
>JAVXWV010000564.1:0-2699 GCA_032230775.1 Mycobacterium sp.
GCACCATTCAGGCATCGCGGATGGCCATACGTGATGACCCCGCTAGCCAGAAACGTTGCGTAGCGGTCAGCGCAACCTGAGTCGCGAGCTAAAGCGTGGCAGGTGCGGCACCCGGGCACCGCCAGTCAGCGCCGCTATGGCCCTTGATCTGCGACTGGGTGCGGCGCAGGATTTATCCACAGGCTCGGCGTATGGGCGCCGAGCCAGACGTCATGCACCGGAAGGTTCGTCACGGGCCGAGCCGACTCGACTCGACGGTCTGTGGTGGTGGCGCCCGTCGCGTAAGGACAAGCCAGTGGGTGAAGCCGACCCTTCGGGGTCCGCCCAGCAGAATGGGCCTGACCTCGATGGTTCGGCTCCGCCACCGGCGACCACGTCGTTACGTGCACGCGCATTGCGGCTTTTGTTGCGCCCGACGGCGCCGCCGCTTGCCCTCGGTCTGGTGGTCGCCCCTCTGCTTCTCGCCGCTGAGACCGGTTTGGTGTACCTGCTCATGCGAGTCACCGGCGGAAGCATCTTCGGCGTGGTCTTTCTGCTCGGCATCCTGGTGGTCTCGACCGTGTGGGGATTGCGGCTCGGCGCGCTGACAACCTTCGTGAGCGCCGCAATATACGTGTTCTTCCACCGTCTGCAGACGGGCGGGACCATGCTCGCGGCAGCGGTTTCCGACTCGGTGGCGGTCGGAGTCTTCCTCCTTGTCGCCCTGTCGGCGGCGACCCTGGCCGGGCTTGCGCGATTGCGCGCCCGCGAGGCCGATCGCCGCCGCCGCGAGGTCGAGGCGAGCCACGATGAGCTCGGTGTCCTCGCGGAACACCAAGCCGCGCTACGGCGGGTGGCGACGCTAGTTGCGCGCGGTGCCAACCCCTCGGAGGTATTCGCGGCGGTTTCCGACGAATTGGCCCGTTGGTTGCACGCCGTCAACGCGGGGCTGCTCCGCTACGAGCCCGATGGCAGCGGATGCGTCGTCCACGTCCGATACGAGCCGGGCGTAACGAATATGCCCGTCGCGGGCGAGCGAATTCCGTTGGCGGGCGACGATGTCGGAGCGTTGGTGTTGCGCACGGGCCGCGCCGCGCGGATCGACAGCCATGACGGCGTCATCGGTCCAGAAGCCGAACGCATCCGCGACGCGGGCGTCGGTTCGATCGTTGGCGCGCCGATCGTCATCGACGGCCAGTTATGGGGCGCGGCCATCATCGGCACCACGAAACATCAGCCACTCTCACCCGACGCCGAGGCCCGCCTGTGCGACTTCACCGATCTCGTTGCCACAGCGATCGCCAACGCCCAGGCTCGAGCCGATCTCAGGGTGCTTGCCGAACAACAGGCAGCGCTGCGGCGGGTGGCGACGTTGGTCGCGCGCGGCTGTGCGCCGACGGAGGTGTTCTCCGCCGTGGCGGAAGAGTTGGCGCAATGCCTCGGTGTTCACAATGCGGGCCTCTGCCGCCTCGAGCCTGAAGGTGTGGCTAGCCTGGTTGCCGCCCGCGACGAGGCTGGGCTGACGAACAACCTTGTTGGCCAGCGGTTTTCGCTTGAGGGCGAAAACATCGTGGCGACGATTCTGCGCACGGGCCGGGCGGCCCGAATGGACAACCACGACGACGCTTCCGGCCTCGTCGCGGCACGCATTCGTGAGCTGGGCATGCGCTCTGCGGTCGGCGCACCGATCATCGTCGAAGGCCGCCTATGGGGCGCGGCCACCGTGAGTACCTCTCGCCCCGAGCCGCTGCCCGCCGACACAGAGGCACGCGTCTGCGACTTCGCCGACTTGGTGGCGACGGCCATCGCCAACGCGCAAGCACACGCCGAGCTGACCGCGTCAAGGGCCCGCATCGTCGCGGCCGCTGACCAGGCGCGGCGGCGAATCGAACGCGATCTGCACGACGGTGCGCAACAGCGCCTGGTTTCGCTTGGTCTCGACCTGCGCGGCGTGGAAGCGGATGTTCCTGCCCACCTTGTGCCGCTGAAGGAGCGGATTTCAGAGCTCGTCGCTACCGTCGCCGGTGTTTCGACGGAGCTGCAAGAACTCTCTCGCGGGATCCATCCGGCGATCCTGTCCAGGGGCGGACTGGGTCCAGCCCTCAAACTGCTGGCCCGTCGCTCCCCAATACCGGTCGAACTGGTCCTTTCCACCGAGCGACGGTTACCCGACCCGGTAGAAGTGGCGGCCTACTACGTCGTGGCGGAGGCGCTTACGAACGCGGCCAAACACGCACAAGCCTCGATGGCGGAAGTTTGCACCGATATCGAGGACCAGAACCTGCATCTGTCGATTCGTGACGACGGGATCGGTGGAGCCGATGCGGCCAGAGGATCCGGAATCACCGGTCTGCGCGACCGCGTAGAGGCGCTCGGCGGCTCCCTGTCGATTTCAAGTCACCCCGGAACTGGCACTGAATTGCGTGCGACGATTCCGTTTGAAGCGCCGCCCCACGCGGATGGGTCTATTGAGTGACTCGGTCGGGCCGGGAGTAGACGTTCATCGAATCGCCGCGCAAGAACGCAACGAGCGTGATACCCGATTGGACGGCAAGTTCTACGGCCAGCGACGACGGCGCAGACACCGCAGCCAAGATGGACGCACCGGCCATTGCGCATTTTTGCGTGAGTTCGAAGGACGCGCGTCCGCTGACGAGTAGCGCCGCACCGCTGAGCGGTATCCGGTCGTTTTCAAGCGCCCAACCGATCACCTTGTCGAC
>JAVXWV010000621.1:0-10113 GCA_032230775.1 Mycobacterium sp.
AATAAGGAATAATGAATATCGTTTGCCAAGCTCGAAAAAAACTACAGGACGCACCTGAGTCCCGCCTGTCACGATCGCGGTCGCGCGCCTGAAAACCGCGCCCGGACCTGCGTCCGCGCCGCAGCGTCGTCCAAACCGTTCGAACCGGTGAAGGCGCGCACCAGACCGGCAGCAGCATGGAATGGGACGTCGGTGGTGTGAGATTCACAATGGGTCGTGAACATCTCGAAGCCCGCATCCGTTGCACGCGAGGCGATTTCGCGGACGATGCGGCTCTTGCCGATCCCTGGCGGGCCTGCCAAACCGACGACGCACCCATTGCCGTTGCCTGCCCGGTCGAGAAGTCCGCTGAGGGCGCCCATCTCCCACTGACGGCCAACGAGGCTTGTCTCCAAGCGGCTCGGACCGCGGCCTGTGGAGATCGCCAGTAGACGGCGTGCGGGCACGGGATCATCGGAGCCCTTTATGCGAACCGACTCGACCTCGCCCAAGGCGGCGCCGTTCTCGACCAGTCGCGCCGTCGACTCACTGACCATCACTCCGCCGGGTGGCGCCACCGACTCCATGCGTTGCGCCATGCCGACCTGCTCGCCAATGGCGGTATAAGCCAAAGGACCCGAACCGATCTCACCGGTGATGACCTCGCCGGAGTTCAGCCCGACACGCAGCTGGAGTGCGACGTGATCGCGTCCCTCCACTGCGGTGGCGAGGCCTTGTACGTCTTTCTGAAGATCCAGTGCCGCGCGGCAGGCGCGTTGGGCGTGATCCTCGAGTGCGATCGGGGCGCCGAAAACCGCCATGATCCCGTCACCGGTGAACTTGTCGACCGTGCCGCCGTATCGCTGGACTGTCTTGGAACATCGGTTGAACAACTCGGTCATGATCTCGCGTAGTCGTTCGGCTCCGACCGCCGCCGCGATGTCCATCGAGTGGACGACATCGGCGAACAGCACCGTCACCTGCTTGTACTCGGCGTGACTGTCTGTGGCGGCGACGGGCGAACCGCAGGCGTCGCAGAATCGCGCCCCGTCTCGCAGTTCGGCGTCGCACACACCGCACGACATCGCCACGGGAGCATTCTCTCGCCGAGAGAGAAGCCACGGCTGCCAAAGCGCGCGATTGACGACCGGGAATGCTATTTCGCGAGCTTGTCGATCATCGCCTTCAGCGCCTTCAGTTCGCGGTCATCGAGCGAGGCCAGCGCATCCGGAGCCGGATCATCGATGCCGTTGATCATCTGGACCATCTCGCGCCCGGCGTCGGTCAGCGAGACGACCTTGCACCGTCGATTGGTCGGATCGGTCTTGCGCACCACGAGTCCGCGGTCTTCCAGGTCGTTGACGGCGACCGTCGCAGCGGGGGCATCGATGGTGGCGGCCTCGGCGACCTGCTTCACCGTCATCGGCCGACGGGCCAGGCGTCGCACAATCCGGATCCTGCTGAACGGCAATCCGGTCTCCTCGATCACGGCCCGTCTCCAGGCATCGCGGTTGTCGATCACCGCCGCCGCCATCGCACGCCAAACCTCGTCGGCCAACTGATTACGTTGCACGAGCTGCCTCGAATCGCGGCTTGGGTCCGGCGACCAACGGCGCTAGCCGCTCGGCCGATCGCAATGCGCGCGGTGACGTCGAGTAGAGGCCCAGCGCGAAGATCACCACCCCGAGTCCCGCACACACCGCCCACAGCGGCCGAGCGGCCGCGGCGAAGTCCGTTCCGGCGACTGCCAGCGCGGAGCCCGCAACCGAACCGCACAGCGCCACACCGAGACTCACGCCCACCTGCCGACTGGTCGAGGCCACCGCCGAGGCCGCACCGGCCCGATCGGTCGGCATGCCGCTCACCGCAGCGTTGGTGATCGGCGCGTTCACCATCGAGAATCCGATGCCGAAAACAGCGAAGACAATCAGCAGCATCCACACCGGCGTCGTCGCGGTCACCCGGGTGAGCAGCAACGTCGCCCCAGTGATCAGGGTGCCTGCGACCAGCAGCGAGGGACGGCTGCCGAAGCGGCCGACAAGCCGACCCGACAGCGGCGAAAAGATCACCGCGCCAACGGCAACCGGCAGATAGATCAGTCCGGTGTGCATGGCCGAGAAGCCACGCTCTTCCTGTAGGTACAGCGACATCATGAACAAGAACGCCCCCCACGCGGCGAACGCGCATACCGCGATCACCGTCGCCGACGCGAACGGGATGCTCCGGAAGAACCGCAGATCGATGAACGGGTCGCGACGCCGGGCCTCGTATCGCAGGAACGCGACAAACGCCAGCGTGGCGATGACCGCGACGCCAACGATGCGTGCGTTGCCCCAACCCATGCCCGGCCCCTCTATGAGCACAAACACCACTCCAAACAGGAAGGCCATCCCGAGGGCCTGCCCGATCGGGTCGACGTCACGCATAGTGGCCGACTTGGACTCCGGCACGAAGATGGCCGTCAGCAGGATCGCCAAGGCGCAGATCGGCAGGTTGATCCAGAACACCGCGCGCCAGTCGACCAGCTGGATCAGGGCGCCGCCCACGATCGGGCCGAGCGCCATCGAGATGCCGACGACGCCGCCCCAGACGCCGATCGCACGCGCGCGTTCCACCCGACCGGTGAACACCTGCGTGATGATCGACATCGCGACCGGGTTCATCATCGAGCCGCCGATGGCCTGCACAAGGCGCGCGGCGATCAGCGTCTCGATGTTGGGCGACAGGCTGCACAGCAGCGACCCGACCGCAAAGACCGTCAACCCGGCCTGGAAGGTGCGCCTGCGCCCGAAGCGGTCACCTGCTGCGCCGGACAACAGCAGCAGCGATGCCAGCGCCAGCGTGTAGATGTCGATCACCCATTGCAGCTGCGATGCCGACGCGCCGAGGTCGGCGCGGATATTCGGAAGGGCGACGTTGACGATCGTCGCGTCCATCGACACGATCAGCAGGCTCAGGCAGCAGGACATCAGGATGATGCCCTTGCGCCGAGCGCTCAGCGATCGGACGACAGTTTCATTCACACAACTATTGTGAAACTACAACAGTCCGCGATGCAAGCCAGTGCGGCGGTGAGATGCGTCGCACAGTCGGCGGCCGCGATCGTGCGCAAAATGCTCGCCAATTGCGGCGTGTCTGCGTACAGACACGCACGCTCGCGGTAGTTGGCTGGCGGAGAAGGTTCTAGCGGCTGCCGAGCGTCTTGTAGTCGCGCTCGGTGTACCCGGTGTAGATCTGGCGCGGACGGCCGATCTTGCTGTCGCCCTCGTCGTGCATCTCACGCCAGTGCGCGATCCACCCGGGCAGCCTGCCGAGCGCGAACAGCACCGTGAACATTCGCGTCGGGAACCCCATGGCGCGGTAGATCACGCCGGTGTAGAAGTCGACGTTCGGGTAAAGCTTGCGCTCGACGAAGTAGTCGTCGGTCAGCGCGACCTCTTCCAGCGCCTTGCCGATGTCGAGCAGTTCGTCGTCGCCGCCGAGCTTGCCGAGGATCTTGTCGGCCTGTTCCTTGACGATGCGCGCCCGCGGATCGTAGTTCTTGTAGACGCGGTGGCCGAAGCCCATCAGCTTGACGCCGTCTTCCTTGTTCTTGACCTTCTTCACGAAGTCCTGAACACTCCCGCCGTCGCCGCGAATTCGTTCGAGCATCTCGAGCACCGCCTGGTTGGCGCCACCGTGCAGCGGTCCCCACAGCGCGTTGATACCGCCCGAGATCGAGGTGAACAGGTTTGCCTGCGACGAGCCGACGAGCCGCACGGTCGACGTCGAGCAGTTCTGCTCGTGGTCGGCGTGCAGGATGAACAGCATGTCGAGAGCCCGGACGAGCTCCGGGTCCACCTCGTACGGCTCGGCAGGGAGGCCGAACGTCATCCGCAGAAAGTTCTCGACGAGGCTCATCGAGTTGTCCGGGTACAGGAACGGCTGGCCGACGGACTTCTTGTACGCATACGCCGCAATGGTCGGCAGCTTGGCCAGCAGCCGGATCGTCGACAGCTCCACCTGCTCGTCGTCGAACGGGTCAAGCGAATCCTGGTAGTACGCGCTCAGCGCATTGACGGCGCTGGACAGCACCGGCATCGGATGCGCGTTGCGGGGAAAGCCGTCGAAGAAGCGCTTGAGGTCCTCGTGCAGGAGCGTGTGGCGCTGGATCTGGGTGGTGAACTTTTCGAGCTGTTCCTTGGTCGGTAGTTCGCCGTAGATCAGCAGGTAGCTGACCTCGATGAACGTCGACTTCTCCGCCAGCTGCTCGATCGGGTATCCGCGGTAGCGCAGGATGCCCGCGTCGCCGTCGATGTAGGTGATGGCGCTCTTGGTGGAGGCGGTGTTGACGAAGCCGCTGTCGTACGTGGTGTAGCCGGTCTTGGCGAGCAGCGAACCCAGCGCGATGCCGTCAGCGCCCTCGGTGGCGGGGACGATGTCCAGGTCGAGCTCGCCACCGGGGTATTTGAGGGTGGCATGCTTTTCGCCACTGGATGCGTTATCGGCCACGGGAATCCCTTCTTCGCTGCCGTCAATGCGGAAGTCTGCCTTACAAAAGGTAGTCCCATTCCAGCAGTCGTGCCCGGGCGGGGGTTAGCAGATGCTCAGACCGAATGGCGGACGTCGTCCACCAACTCGATGAACTCGGCGAATGCCGCTTCCAGGCGGGAGACGATGTCGTCTATGCCGACCGGCTGCCAGTCAGTTTTCTCGCCGAGGTCACCGAGCGCGGTCATGATGAACGAGGACCACATGGAGGCCACCAGCTTGAGTTTGCGGTCGTCGGGGTCAAGGCCCATCCGCTTGGCCAACTCGATATTGACCGCATGGTGCCGGTACTCGATGGCGACGTGCCGCAATGCGGCCGAGGACATGATGATCCGCACCGTGCACATCATTCGATCGGATGAGAGTCCCCCCGGCGGGGCAGTTTTGGTGCCGCTGTACATCGCGATATACGACCGGCGCAGCGCCTCGAAGTGGCCGATGTCGGCGGGTTGGCGGGCCAGTTCGACTGCGGCCTGGTTGATGGCCTCGTCGATCAGCGCCAGTGCGATGGCGTCCTTCGTGGCGAAGTACCGGCTGAACGTGCGTGGCGAGACGTCGGCGATGGCGGCGATCTGGTCGACGGTCGTGCGTTCATAACCCTGGCGCTCGCAGAGCTCCACCGCCGCGTCGATCAAGGTGGCGCGGGTGCGCAGCTTTTTGCGTTCACGCAGACCGAGGGCTGGCTCCCCCCTTACTTCAGCCACGTCCCGGATGCTAACGCGGAAATCTATGAATTAAGTTAGAAACTGGCATCGGCCGACATTTGGCGGCGATCATACTTTGTCGCCTTCGGTCACCCGGTAGCGAACGAACGCGGGCACCACCATCGCGGCGATCACAACGCCGATCACGACCAGAACCCCACCTCCGGCGGCGGCCACCGTGGTGCCGACAACCGCGGCGGCGCCGCCATGGGCCGCATCTGCGAACCGCGGCCCGCCTGCCACGACGACTGTGAACACACCCTGCAGCCGGCCGCGCACATCGTCCGACGCGGCCTGCTGCAGGATGGTGTTGCGAAACGCCGATGACACCATGTCCGCTGCGCCGCCAATAGCCAAGAAGGCCAACGCAATCCATAGCACCGTTCCAGCGTGGCCATTGGCGAAACCGCCTGCTACCCCGAAGCCGATCATCGCCGCACCCCACACCACGATGGCGATCACGACGGCAAGGCCCTGGCGCCGGATGCGCGGGAGCCAGCCGGAGAACACCCCGCCTGCGACGGCGCCGGCCGCCATCGCGGCGGCAAGCAGCGCCATCGTCGTGCCGCCCTCGATCGGGCCGCCGAAGCTTTCGTGTGCCATTTGCGGAAACAGCGCGCGGGGCATGCCGAGGATCATCGCGATCAGGTCGACGACGAACGACATCAGCACCACGGTGTTTCCGGCCAGATAGCGGAAGCCCTCAAGGATTGAGCGCACTGCGCCGAGTCCCGGGGAGCCAATGCCGCCATTGGTGGGTGGCATCGGGGCGATCCGGAACGTCGCCCAGATGGGCACAATGCACGTGATCGCGTCGATCAGATACAGCGTCGACAGGTCAACCCAGTGCAGCATCACGCCGGCCAACAGCGGCCCGACAATGGCGCCGAACTGAAAGACCGTCATGTTGAGGGAGTTCGCCGCGGGCAACTGCTCGCCGGGCAGCATGCGGGGAATCGCCGCCGATCGGGTCGGGCTGTTGATTGCATAAAACGCCTGCTGCACCGACAGTAGGCACAGCACCACCCAGACGTTGTTCAGCGCCAACGCGGCCTGCAGCCACAGCATGACCGAGGCCACCGCGAGTCCGCACGACGCGATGATCAGCAACAGTCGCCGGTCCATCGCGTCGGCCCACGCGCCGCCAAGGAGCCCGAACACGATGAGTGGCACCAATGCGAACAGCCCGGAAAGCCCGACATACGCGGAGTTCTGCGTGAGTGCGTATAGCTGCACCGGCACCGCGAAGATCGTCAGGTTGCCGCCGATGACCGTGACGATGCCGGACAGCCACAGCCGCCGAAAGTCCGGTGTCCGCAGCGGTGTGGTGTCGGCGAAGAACTTCCGCACTACTACGGTTGCAAACGTTCGACGCGACTACTGCTCGATGTCGCCGCCCCTGCGGCTCCGAAGGATACCCGAATCCTGTTGTGCACCCGGTTTTCCCGGCCCTGCCAGAACTCCACGACGTCGGGCGCAATCAGGTATCCGCCCCAGTTCGGTGGCACTGGTACCGCGTCGTGATCAGCGAATCGTCGCGTCACATCGGCCAACTGTTCCAGCAGCGCGGCACGCGAGGCGATCGGTTTTGACTGATGCGACGCCCATGCACCCAGTTGCGAGCCGCGCGGCCGCTTGGACCAGTAGTCGGCGGTCGCCGCGGCGGACACCTTGGTCACCGGGCCGCGGACATGGACCTGCCTGCCGAGCAGAAACCACGGGAACGTCGCCGACGCATACGGGCTTGCGGCCAGCTCCTCGCCCTTGGCGGAGTCGTAGTTGGTGTAGAAGGAGATGCCGGTTTCGTCCACGCTCTTGCACAACACGGTTCGGGTGACCGGCCTTCCCAGGCCATCGACCGTGCCGACCACCATCGCATTCGGCTCGGCCACACCGGCACGTTCGGCGTCGGCTAACCACTTGCGCAGCAGCGCGACCCAGCCGTCGGCAAGCCAATCGGCGTCCAGGTCGCCGCTGCCGTCCTTCTCCACGGATCCGTACTCGACCCGCATTCTCGCCAGGTGTTCGTCATCGCGAGTCGCCACGCGACAAAGCTACGCTCCGCCTGTTGGCCGACTGGTTACCGACCGGTAGACAGCGCCGACGCCCCAGGTGCAAGAATCTGCCCATGACTAGCGTGTCCCCCCTGGTACCCGAGGACTTCGTACCCGGGCTCGAGGGCGTCGTCGCCTTCACCACCGAGATCGCCGAACCGGACAAGGACGGTGGCGCGCTGCGGTATCGCGGCGTCGACATCGAGGATCTGGTCAACCAGCAGGTCACCTTCGGTGATGTGTGGGCCCTGCTCGTCGACGGCAGGTTCGGTCACGGGCTGCCACCGGCCGAGCCGTTCCCGCTGCCCATTCACAGCGGTGACGTCCGGGTCGACGTGCAGGCCGGGCTGGCCATGCTCGCCCCGATCTGGGGCTACCCACCGCTGCTGGACATCGACGACGAGTCGGCCCGCGATCAGCTCGCCCGCGCATCGGTGATGGCGTTGTCGTATGTCGCACAGTCGGCACGCGGGATCTACCAGCCCGCCGTCCCGCAGCGGATGATCGACGAGTGCTCCACCGTGACAGCACGATTCATGACGCGCTGGCAGGGCGATCCTGATCCCAAGCACGTCGAGGCGATCGACGCCTACTGGGTCAGCGCCGCCGAGCACGGCATGAACGCGTCGACGTTCACGGCGCGGGTGATCGCGTCGACCGGTGCGGATGTTGCAGCGGCAATGTCGGGCGCGATCGGCGCGATGAGCGGCCCGCTCCACGGCGGCGCTCCGGCCCGGGTGATCCCGATGATCGAGGAAGCCGAGAAGACCGGCGACGCCCGCGCGGTGGTGAAGGGCATCCTGGATCACCACGAGAAGCTGATGGGTTTTGGTCACCGCGTCTACCGCGCCGAGGACCCCCGTGCACGGGTACTGCGCGCGACCGCCAAGCGGCTGGAGGCGCCGCGCTACGAGGTGGCTGCCGCCCTCGAGCAGGCCGCCCTTGCCGAGTTGCGGGAGCGCCGCCCCGACCGCGCGATCGAAACCAACGTCGAGTTCTGGGCGGCGGTCATCCTGGACTTCGCGCAGGTGCCGGTCAAGATGATGCCCGCGATGTTCACCTGCGGGCGGACGGCCGGCTGGAGCGCGCACATCCTGGAACAGAAGCGGCTCGGCAAGTTGGTCCGGCCGTCGGCCATCTACGTCGGCCCCGCACCGCGCAGCCCCGAAGCCGTTGAGGGGTGGGACCGAGTCGTCAACTCGTGACTGTGTCTCCCGAGTCGTACGGCGCGGTCGCAATATTCGCTTCGGCCGCACACAGTTTCGCCGCACTCGTGCAGGACATCCCCGCGGACCGGTGGGATGGTCCCGGCCTGGGTGAGTGGGATCTGCGCGCACTGGTCGGCCACGCGTCGCGTTCGCTCATCACGGTCAGCACGTACCTTGCGCACGCCGCCGAGCGGGAGGACGTCACCGGCCCCCAGGACTACTACGTGCAGATCCGCGAGTACGCGTCGAAGCTTGGCGCCGCCGACATCATCGAACGCGGCAGACAGGCAGGCAGGGATCTCGGCGACGACCCATCGGCGACGGTGGACGGGCTGGTGAAGCGGGTACTGCGCGAACTCACCACCGCGGGCAACCCACTGATCGCGGTCATCGGCGGCCTCGGCATCCGGCTGCACGCCTATTTGCCGACGCGGACGTTTGAGCTGGTGGTACACGGGCTGGATATTGCTCGTGCCGTTGATATTTCGTTCCCGATGCGTGCCGATGTGCTGGAGGAGGCGACGGCGTTGGCGGCTCAAATCGCAGTCGCAGAAGGGCACGGCGAGACAGTGCTGCTGGCGCTGACCGGCCGCGCCGGGTTGCCTGCTTCGTTCTCGGTTGTCTGAGTTCACCAACTTGTCGGTGGCGGGTGGTTGCATGGGCGCATGGCAATCGAAGTTCAACCCTCCCTGTCCCCGCACCTGTGTGTCGACGGCGCCGCCGCCGCGATCGATTTCTACGTCAAGGCGTTCAATGCCGTTGAGCTGGGCCGGGTTCCGGGGCCCGACGGCAAGTTGGTGCACGCCGCGCTGCAGATCAACGGGTCGACGGTGCTGCTCAACGACGACTTCCCCGAGTACAACGACGGAAAGTCGTCGACGCCGACCGCGCTCGGTGGCACGCCGGTCACCATCCACCAGACCGTCGCCGATGTCGACGCGAGGTTCCAGCAGGCCCTTGATGCCGGCGCCACCGTGGTCGCTCCGCTGGAAGATCAGTTCTGGGGTGACCGCTACGGCGTCGTGCGTGACCCGTTCGGCCACCACTGGTCACTTGGGCAGCCGGTCCGCGAGGTCTCGATCGAGGAAATCGCGGAGGCGATGAAGCAACAGCATTAGCCGCCTAGTGGGCGCTCGGGATGTACATGCCGAGCAGCGCCAGCGGTAACGAGTTTGACGTCGTGATCCCGCTGATGGCGGCGATGCTGGCCGGCTTCGGTGTGCGTTCCAGCTCGGGCGTCGTCGGGTCGGACCCGTACAGACCGAACTCGAGGTCGTAGCCGTTGGCCCATTCGAGGTTGTCGACGAACGACCAATAGGTGTAGCCGCGGATGTCCATGCCGTGCGCGATCTCGTCCTGCACGACCGCGATGTGGTTGACGATGTACGACGGCCGCTTCGAGTCGTTCGCGTCGGCGATGCCGTTCTCGGTGATCCAGATCGGCACCTGCGTCGTCCCGTCCGCCAGCTTGTAGGACGCGGCGATGTCGAGCACCTCGCGCAGGCCACCGGGATCGGTCGGCTGGTTGAAGTCGCTGCACGTCGGCTCGGACGCCGCGCACCGCACCGGAAGGCCCTTCAGCCACGGGAATCCCGGGATCGGCGCGACACCGAAGCCCTGCATCGGTTGCGATCCGTA